>DASWCI010000326.1:0-8201 GCA_036390195.1 Gemmatimonadaceae bacterium | reverse complement strand
CATCCAAGAGTCCTCTTAAGGAAGATGGAATTTACCGATCCAACACGTAGGTTCGCTACTCACCGCCCGGGGTCGGGATCGGCGGTCTAGCTGGTACCCTGCAAAACTGAAGCGGGGAGCGCAGAGCGGAGCAGTTAGCAGCCGGGAGCGTTCCCAAACGCGCTTCTTCGGGCAGCTATGCTTTTTCAGGTTTGGGTGTAGCTCCCGGCTAGAAAGCTGCGAAGCTCTCCGCTGCCCGCTTCAGTTTTGTGGATGCAGAAGCGCCCGATCATTGCCGTGCCGCCCACGTTGAAAGAGCCGCTCCGATTGCTCGCACGCGTTTAGCGAGGGATTCGTCGGCGGCGAGAACTCGTCCCCGATCGACCAGAACTCGTCCGCGGACGGTCACCAGCTCCGCTGAGCGCCCGGGCAGCGCAAAGATCGCCGCGGAGTACGGATCACCAATCGGTGTGGTCCGAGGGATATCAATCCGAAACGCGGCGAGATCCGCATCCTTGCCAATCTCCAACGACCCGATGCGCGATTCGAGACCGAGAGCGCGGGCGCCGCCGATCGTTGCCAACTCGAGCGCCTGGTGCGCGCCGAATGCGTCGTGGCGCCGGGTGGCGGCTCGATGAATTAGTACGGCGAGCCGCGCTTCGTCGAGCACGTCCATTCGATTGTTGCTTGCGACCGAATCGGAGCCGATGCCGACGCGAATTCCCGCTTCCATCAGCGGCAGCAAAGGTGCGATGCCGTGCCCGAACTTCGCATTCGATGCCGGGCAGTGCGCGACTGTGCAGCGGTGGCTAGCAATAATCTCGATGTCTTCCTCGTCGACGCGCACACAATGAATCAGAAGCGTGCCGCGCTCCAACAGGCCGTGCCGCTCGAGAAGAGCAATCGGCGACCTCGCCCGCGGCCCGACGGCGATGCCGCGACGCTGCCAGCGTTTGGCAAAATCGCCGCTTCCGCGCACAACGATATCGTACTCGGGCTCACTCTCCGCGACATGCATCGCCAGCGACAGCTTGCGCGAATTGGCGAAGCGCGCCGCCGCTTCGTATAACACGTCCGAAACGGTGTACGGTGCGTGGGGAGAAATCCCAAGTGACACGAGCTCCGTTTGCTCGAGCTGGAGTTTGTCGACAACGGCCTCGAGCTCGCCCATGGCAGTGTCTGCACCCGACGGATCGGGACCGAAGACTTCCTGGTACATGATTCCGCGGACGCCGAGCTCGCGCATCGCCTGCATTGCCACTCCAGTCGAGCAGGTATCGGCGTAAGTAGTAATGCCTGCTTCGACTCCTTCTATGACTCCAAATCGCGCGGCGTCGACCAGCATCTCGGTGTCGAGCACCTCGTTCCGACTCTGGCGGAGCTTGTCGATCCACGCAGCGAATCGACAATCCTCGAGGAATCCCCGCATCGCGGTGAGCTCGAGGTGGGTGTGGGTGTTGACGAGACCGGGCAGGAGAATCGCTTCGCCCAGGTCGTAGTCGTGGCCGGCAGGGGCATCGGCTCTGGGGCCAACGAACGTGATCACCCCGTCGGCTTCGACGACGGTTCCATTTTCAATCGGCGGCTGGGTAATGGGAAGCACCCAACGCGCGTGGTAACGCATCAGCGCGGGATTGGAGTCGGCGGGGTCGGCGGGGTCGGCGAACGAACGGCCGATGGAATTGTATCTGTCCGCGGACGCGTTGTGTCGCGACGGAGTGTATCTCGCCGAGTGGTGTCACGTCGGGTTGTGTCGCGTCGCGGTGGTCGTCGAGTGGTGTCGAAAACCGTCGGCACTCGACGCGCGGTGTCGCGCCGAGTCGACGTGTCGAAGACAGTGGGAATTCGACGCTGTTGTCCTCGTGATGGCACCGGCTCGTAACCGGGCTGAACCGGCGGTGGTGTGACTGTGATCGGCGTTTGAGCTCCGCCAGAAGTCGGTGGGGTCAGCGGGATGGGGCTGAAGGTGTCGATGGGAGTGAGTCCCGGATTCGCGTACGGGCCATGTTTGTCGCAGTCGCGCGTCGGCTCCGTTCCCGAGATGTAGAACTCGGTCGTTACCAAATTACGAGGACAGTACGGCGTCGCGAGCAAGCCGCTGCTGATGTCTATCTCCCGAGTCACAATTGACAGCGGCCTCGGCCAATCGGGTGGAGCGGGTTTACGTCGATACACCTCAGTCATGAACGCTGTCCACGCCGGTGCGGCGAGAACACCGCCCTGTGCGTTGTCCTTGATTTTCTGCGGACGGTCGAGCCCGTACCACACGCCAGCAATCAGATCGGCAGTGTAGCCAACGAACCAAACGTTGGTGTAGTCGTTCGTTGTTCCGGTTTTGCCAGCCGCCGGCAGATGAAAACCAGACGCCCACACGCCCGCCCCCGTGCCTCGACGAATCACATCCTTCATCATGTCGACCATGATCCACGCTTCTTCGGGCGAAAGCACCTGAGTTCGCGTGGGGGTCGGCTGCCACAGAATTTCGCCCTTCTGGTTCTCGACTCTTATGATCGCGTTGGGAGTGGCGCGGACACCGAGATTCGCAAATGCGCTGTAACCGGAGATGAGCTCGATCGGATAGACGTCAGCCGCTCCGATGTGGATAGATGGATACGGAGGAATTGGAGTGGTGATGCCAAAATTCCTCGCCTCGTTTATAACGGTTTGCTCGCCGAGCTCCATGCCGAGTCGGACGGTGGCAACGTTGCGGGAGAGATAGAGGGCTTCGCGAAGCGGAATCTCTCCCAGGAATTTCAGATCGTAGTTTTGGGGCGTCCATTCGGGTTGACCCGGGACCTCCAGGCTAAGCGCGCTGTCATTGAGTAGATATGACGGCGGTCTGCCGTTCTGGATCGCTGCTGAATACACGATCGGTTTGAACGTTGACCCTGGTTGGCGGAGCGCCTGAACGGAGCGATTGAATTTGGAATCGTCAAAGTCGCGTCCGCCGATCATTGCTCTGACGGCGCCGGTGCGCGGATCTAGGGCTATGAACGCGCTCTGGAGATAGGGCGAAGTGCCGCTTCCCTCTTCGCCCTCTCGGTGCGCCAGGTAGTGCTCGTAGGTCTCGTGCTGGTATGGGCCGAACCGTCCCCCCTCGATCGCGCGCGCCTGCCGCTCGAGTGCGCGCTCCCCTGCGCTTTGCATGTCGAGATCGAGCGTCGTGTAAACTTTGAGCCCCTGCTCGTAGAGCTGCTTGCCGAACTGCGCGTCGAGCTGCTGTCGTATCCACTCAACGAAATACGGCGCCGTCTCGCCCGTCACGCTCTTGTTCGCGAGCTGCAGTGGGTAGGCCCGCGCTCGGCTCATGTCGGCTTGACTGATGAAACCGGCGTCGTGCATCAGACCGAGGACCGTGTTGCGACGTTGAATCGCGCGCTCCGGAAAGCGGACCGGGTTGTAACGCGCGGGCGCCTTCGGAAGCGCGGCGAGCGTTGCAGCTTCCGCGAGGTTCAGATCACGAACTGATTTGCCGAAATAGCGCTGCGATGCGGTCTCGACTCCGTACGCGCCGTGGCCGAGGTCGATCTGATTGAGGTACAGCTCGAGAATCTTTTTCTTGTCGTACTTCGCTTCGATCTCGCGCGCCACCTTCGCTTCCTTGATTTTCCTGATCGGGCTCTTTTCGCGCGAGATCTTTTCCGGAAAGACGTTGCGCGCGAGCTGCATCGTTATGGTGGAGAAGCCCTGCGAGTAGCCGTGGATCGGTGAGCGCAGAATGACGCTGGCGGTGCGATGCCAGTCGATGCCGGCGTGCTGGTAGAAGCGCTTGTCCTCGGTGGCGATGAACGCATCCTGAACGATCTTCGGGATCTCGTCGATCTTCACCAGTGTGCGTCGCTCGAGACCAAGCTCGGCGATGAATCTTCCGTCGATCGCATAGAGCTTCGACGTCTGGTGTGGTGTATACTCGCCGAGTATCTCGATCGATGGGCACTGACTGCCGCGACAGATAAGCGCCCAGGTACCGTAGAGGAATCCAGTGCCGAGTGCGACGATGAAGGTGAGGGAGAGCAGAACCACCCTGACGAACGTTGGGTGGCGCTTATGGAATCGAAGCTTGTTGTCGGTGTCGGCGGCCATGCGGAGTAAAGAAGATAACTGTGATACACCGAAGGTGACACGGTGGTCGGCCGTCCATATCTTCCCCGGATGCAAGCGAAGAATTCAGTGCTGGACGAGCTGTCTTGGCGCGGTATGGTCTACCAACACACGGACGGTTTGGCGGACGCTCTGGCAACGACCGAAGTGACCGCGTACGTGGGCTTCGACCCGACCGCTCCGAGCCTCCATCTCGGTCACCTCGTGCCGGTAATGGGACTTGCGCATCTGCAACGCGCCGGGCATCGGCCGGTTGCGCTCGTTGGCGGTGGAACGGGAATGATCGGCGATCCGAGCGGAAGGACGTCGGAGCGTCAGTTATTATCGGAGGAGGAGATCGGCGCCAACTCCCGCGCCATCGAGAAACAACTTTCCCGCTTTCTCGATTTTAGCGGAAAGAAAGCCGCACTGATGCGCGACAATGCTGCCTGGCTGCGGCCGCTCAAGGCAGTCGAGTTCATGCGCGATGTGGGCAAGCATTTCACCGTCAACTACATGCTGGCGAAAGAATCCGTGCAGGCGCGGATCGAAGGTGGAATCTCCTTTACTGAGTTTTCCTACATGCTGCTGCAGGCGTACGATTTTCTGGAGCTCAATCGGCGCGAAGGCGTGA
The DNA here is from genome assembly GCA_036390195.1 of Gemmatimonadaceae bacterium. Taxonomy (GTDB): domain Bacteria; phylum Gemmatimonadota; class Gemmatimonadetes; order Gemmatimonadales; family Gemmatimonadaceae; genus UBA4720. The sequence goes on along the minus strand of DASWCI010000326.1, from coordinate 3,508 downwards.
CGCTGCAGATGGGCGGCAGCGATCAATGGGGAAATATCACCGCCGGCCTCGAGCTCATTCGGCGCGTGGACGGAAAGACCGCGCACGCGCTGACGATGCCGTTGGTAACGACTGCAAGCGGATCGAAGTTCGGAAAGACCGAAGAGGGCGCGGTGTGGCTCGACCCTGCGCGCACGTCGCCGTACAAGTTCTATCAGTACTGGATCAACGTGGACGATCGCGACGCGGGAAAATATCTGAGGCTATTCACGCTCCTCCCGAGGCAGGAGATCGAGGCGCTGGAGAAGTTGACCCAGACCGCGCCAGAGAAGCGCGAGGCACAGCAAGCTTTGGCGCGTGACGTGACCGCACGAGTCCATGGCGCCGAAGCAGCGCGAGTCGCCGAGGAGGTATCACGAGTTCTGTTCGGGAAGGCTGATCCGACCAAACTGTCGGAGTCAGTTTTGCGCGCGTTGAGCGAAGAGGTTCCGTTTGCGGAGTCGCGTGACACGCCGGGTTTGCTCGACGCTCTGGTGACTTTGAAGTTGGCCGCATCGAAGAGCGCAGCACGGCGATTGGTCGAGCAAGGCGGGGTGTACGTGAACGGCCAGCGAGTGAGCGCGAACACCGAGCTGACCTCGACCAAACCGCTCGCCGGCTCCTACTACCTGTTGCGCAAAGGCGCGCGCGAATATGCGGTGCTGCGTGCAGGGCGCTGACTTTCCGATAAGGGTCAGAAAGTCTGTCCGGAGCGCAGCAAACACTGACCCGCGTTCTCGAGGACGATGAGCTGACCAGGCGTCCATCAGCGCGTGCACCGCATGCGGTGGTGATGATGCTGCTCGTAATTGCGGCAGCCGTGGTCCTTACCTACGTCGTCCCTTCTGGGACGTATCAACGTACAAGCGATGGTTTAGTAGTCCCGGGAACTTTCCATGTAATTCCCAAGGACTACATCGCGGGCCTGCGCGGCCAAAAAAGCACAGCGACAGTCGCAGCACCGGCGAGTCCATTGGCGCTGCTGACCGCGATTCCAATCGGGCTGGAACGACAGGCAGCTCTCATCTTCATGATCCTGTTCGTCGGCGGCATGTTCGGAGTTCTACAGGAGACCGGCGCGTTGGAGTCGGGGATATCGCGTCTCGTCGCAGCAAGTCGTGGCAATGTGGTGGCTGTGGTGTCCGTAGTAATGGTGCTTTTGGCGGCAGGCAGCAGTTTTCTCGGCCTGATCTCGGAATACCTTGTCCTGATTCCCATCGCGGTGCTACTCGCCGAGCGACTCGGCTTCGACGCGTTGTTCGGAGTCGCAATGGTCACGATCGCTGCGAAGATCGGTTATCTCACTTCCGTTACCAATCCGCTGGCGCTTGTCGTGGCTCAGCCAATCGTTGGAGTTCCCATATTCAGCGGTGCTGGTTTCCGCGCAGCTACGTTCGCGATTTTTCTTCCAATTGGAATCTGGTTTCTGTTGCGCAAGACGGAGCGTTCGACCGCTGTCGCAGCGGAGACTGCGGCTGTCGCGCCGATGTCAAATCGCCATCTCGCCCTGCTGCTGATACTGGCCGGAGCAGTCGTTTTAATGGTCGTCGGAGTGCAGCGATTGGCGTGGAGAACTCAGGAGCTCAGCGCGATGTACCTCGGCATCGCAATAGTACTGGCCGTTGTGGCCGGACTGGGATCGCGCGAGGCGTCGCAGGCATTTCTGCGGGGAATGCAGGGGATGGTGCTTGCTGGTCTTCTGGTCGGGCTCGCTTCCGCCGTCGAGGTAATTCTCAGGGACGCGATGGTGCTCGATTCGATCGTCGCTTTTCTCGCTCGCGCGGTCGAGGGCAGGTCACCGCTTGTCGTCGCCGTTCTGATGATGATCGTCCAAATGATCATCGACGTGTTCATCCCATCCACATCGGGGAAGGCGGCAGTGACGATGCCCATTCTCGGGCCGATTGGACATCTCGCCGGCGTATCGGGACAGGTGACCGTTCAGGCTTTCCTTTTCGGAAATGGACTCATGAACACTCTGACCCCAACTTCCGGAATGTTGCTGGCGTATCTCGCTGCGGGTCGGGTCTCGTACGGACGATGGATTCGCTTCGTCCTTCCACTCGCACTCATGTTGTTCGCGCTATGCATGGTGACGCTCGCGATAGCGGTGCTGATCGGCATTTGACAGCTCCCGTGCGCATCACGCGGCCGAAGGGCAGATCCGCGCCGCTGTTATACGACTCGCCTCATAGCGGCCGGTACTATCCATCGGATTTCGTCTCCAAGGCGACTCGCTCCGAGCTCCGTCTCGCTGAGGACGCGTATGTGGACGAGCTCCTTGGCGATGCGCCTGACTGCGGGGTTTGTCTGCTGGAAGCGAATTACTCCCGTTGCTACATCGATGTGAATCGGGAGGAGACGGACATCGATCCAGGATTGCTCTCCGAACGGTGGCCGGCGGACCTTGCTCCGACCGAGAAGTCTGCGCGCGGGCTGGGCCTGATTCGTCGCTGGGTCATTCCTGGAGTCGAGATCAATGCCCGATCCCTGTCGGTAGCTGAGGTTCGCTCGCGCATCGAGAAGGTTTATCGGCCGTATCGCGATGCTCTCGCGTCACTCGTCGAGGAGATTCGCTCGACGCACGGATTCGTGTGGCACATCAACTGGCACTCGATGAAGGCGTTCGGCAACGCGATGACGCCTGACGGCCCAGGGGCGGCGCGTCCGGATTTGGTGGTATCAGATCGCAACGGTCGCAGCGCCGGCCAAGCGTTCAGGTCATTGGTTGTCGACCGTCTGCGTCGCTTAGGGTACGTGGTCGCGTTGAACGATCCCTATGTTGGCGGCTCAATCATCGAACGGACCGGTATTCCCGCGCGCGACATTCACAGCGTTCAGATTGAAATAAATCGTCGGTTATACCTCGATGAGTTGCGAGTCGAGAAAAATGAGGGCTTCGCCGAGTTGAAGGCGAATCTCACGTCGTTCACTCGAGAGCTGGCGCAGCTGACGCGCGCAAAGAGGTAGCACACGACCGCCGACATGCAGTCGAATTCTCTTCATATTTATTGGCAGCGAGTTGGAGATTTGGATCAGCCGCAGCATCCGACGGCATTCAATCTTCGTCAAAGTCCTTACACACCGCCCTGAGCGAGGCGCAAATGCTCTTCATGGTTATCGAGAAGTACCGCGATGGTGATCCGAAGCCAGTCTATCGCCGCTTCAAGGAGAAGGGGCGAATGGCGCCAAACGGCGCGCGGTACCTTTCGAGCTGGGTGACAACCGACTTCGAGCGGTGCTTTCAGGTGATGGACTGCGACGACCGAATCCTTCTCGACGAGTGGATGTCGAACTGGAGCGACATCGTCGAGTTCGAGGTCATCCCTATTATCACATCAGAGAAGGCGACCGCCGCCATCGCGCCGCATCTTTAGGGAGCCTCGAAGAAAAAATGCAACTGAAGACTACCGGCTGGGGCTTTGGGCTTTCCGGCTAAGGGCTTCGTGCAGCCACGCGATGCGTTCTAGTAAAGCTCGCAGCCGCCAGC
>DASWCI010000325.1:0-3976 GCA_036390195.1 Gemmatimonadaceae bacterium | reverse complement strand
TCGGTGCGACTCGCGATGGCAGTGCATCCGGAGTACAACGACCGATTCTGGCGATACATCCGCGAGCTGCGGGTCGATGGTGGGGGTCGACCCGCCGCACTGACTGCCGACGGTGATCATATCTGGCGACTGATCACGCATTCTGGCTCGGCCAGAGTATCCTACCGAATTCAACTTCCGCCCGAGAATTCCGCTAACCGGCCGGTGTGGCACACCGGAATTCGGTCCGACGGTGGGTCGATCAATACAGTCGACACCTTCCTTTATCTGCCGGATTTTCCGCACGCACAACTCGATATTTGGCTTCACGCTCCAGGTACGGTCGTGTGGGCAGTGCCTGCAGGTAGAGTATTCGTCGCTGGTGCGCAGTTGGTAAAGCCCGGCGAAAGAGCGCAGACCTTCGACCCGTTCTGGATGGCCCGCACCGAAGCCCCGGCACTCCTCGATAGTCCGATCCTCTACGGTAATGCGCTGCGCCTCTGGCACTTCGACATCGATGGCGTTCCGCACACAATCGCGTATTGGCCGCTGCCGAACGCGACCCCGTTCGACAGCGCGCAGTTCGTCGACGCGATAGCGAAGGTCGCACGCGAAGCCGCTGCAGTATTCGGCAAGCCTCCTTACCCGAATTACCTATTTCTTCTCGAGGACGGAGCGTGGGGCGCGCTCGAGCACAGGAACTCCGTCACGATCGGAATGCCGAGTAGCGACCTCGCTAAAGATCCACGCGCATACCTGGTAGAGGTCGCGCACGAGTTCTTTCACGCCTGGAATCTGATGCGGTTATATCCGGAGGGTCGCGGCATTATGAGCGAACGCGATCCGGCGCACGCGACCGGTTTGTGGCTCAGCGAAGGCATCACGATGTACTACGCCGACGTACTCACGCGTCGTGCCGGATTCCCCGAGCGCGGAATGTCGCGCGCGGATCTTCTGGCCGCAGAGCTCGAGTCGTACTATGGAAGTCCGGGCAATACGCGGATCTCGCCGGAGATCGCGAGCTCGCGCGCGGTCGACAGCACCGGAATCAACGGCGACTTCGAGCCCAACTACTACGTGCAGGGCCGCCTCATCGGAACTGCGCTCGATCTGATCATTCGCGACTCGACTCGCGGTAGCCGAGGGCTCGACGACTTGATGCGAGCGCTCTACTCGCGATTCGCGCTCAAGCGCGGATTCACTACCGACGATGTCGAGCGCACGGCATCGGAAGTGTGCGCGTGCAACGTGCGCAGCTTCTTCGACGATTACGTCCGCAACGCGCGCCCTCTCGATTTCAATCGCTACGTCGGCACGCTTGGATTGCGCGTCGTCGTCGACACGATTCCGGCTGTCGACAGCGCCAGCAATCGCTTCCCCGACACTCGAATCTGGGCGTATCCTCCGAGGCAGGGCGGAAGATTGCGGGTGAGAATCATGGATCCCTCCGGTGTGTGGGCCAAAGCCGGCCTGCATACCGGTGACGAGCTCGTCGCTTTCAACGGTGCACCAATCGATTCCTTCCCCGATTTCAGACGCGCCTTCCGCACAATCAAGCTCGGCGATGTCGTTCCGGTCTCAATCATTCGGGGCGGAACGCCGACCGTGATTAACGTCCGCGTCACTGGTTACGATCGCGTGCGAGTGCGGATCGTCGAAGACCCAGCTGCCACGCCCACTCAACGAGAGCGGCGGAGGCTGTGGCTGGCCGCGTCGCCGAACGGATAAAGGTTGGTCCTCAGACGGCCGGCATGAAGTCGGGCCAGTGGAGTTGTCTTCATCGGCGTTCTACTGCTGAGCTTGTCCATCGGCGGGCCTTGTACAAAATCGACTCAAGCGGGCTGTCGCCCCACGTTTTAGATTCGCGATGTGGGGCAGGTCTGTGACGTGTTCGCGCCTCGGCCAGTCAATCGCCTGCTGCACGACACACCTGGAGTCCGAGATCATGCCTACAACGATCACGCCGACGGCCACGACGACCGACAATCTGGCGATTGCGCGCCGCTACCTCGAAGCGCTCGAGAATGGCGCGGAGGGAGGTACGCTCGCTGAGTTCTTCACCAACGATGTCGTCCAGGAAGAGTTTCCAAACCGGCTCTCACCAATTGGTGTGCATCGTGACCTCAAAGCAGTTCTCGACGCCGCAAGAAAAGGCAAGCGGACTATGCGGGCGCAGAAGTACGACATTCTGCACTCGATCGCCGAGGGCGACACCGTAGCGCTCGAAGTTTTTTGGAGCGGATACCTCGCCGTTCCAGTCGACACGCTTCCCGCCGATTCGGAGATGAGAGCTCACCTCTCCATCTGGCTCGAGTTCAGAGACGGCAAGATCTGCCGGCAGCACAATTACGACTGCTTTGATCCCTGGTGGGTCTGAAACCTCGGTGTTGAGACTCGAGCGCTTCGACAGGAATCCACAGAACTGAAGCGGGGAGCGGTTAGCTAACGACGCTGGGAGCTGTTTGGCTTTTCCGGCGGCGTGGAGGGCTGAGTTTCCCTCGTGACCTGATTCAGTTTCCTACTAGGAGAACCTACTGCCGAGGTCGAAGCCTACGCGCAACGCTTTGTGCGCACTTCCTCCGCGTTATGAGGCACGCTTTCTGCCCCCCTTCAAGCTGTGCCGGTCGCTGGACCGTGCACTTCCAGCGAGGTGGATCAATGACCAATCCTGAAAACCCCAATTTCTCCGACGTCAGCTCCGGAACCTCGGGTAGCACCGGCGGTACCGACTTCTCCGACGTCAGAGGTGGAAGCTCGTCGACCGCGCCCGGCGCGGGGATAACGTACACAGTCAAGCAGGGCGATAGTCTGAGCAAGATTGCTAAGCAGTTCTACGGTGACGCCGGCAAATGGAAAAAGATTCATGCGGTCAACGCCGACAAGATTCCTAATCCCGACCTCATTCATCCCGGACTCGAGCTCACAATTCCCGACGCCTAGCGAGGAGATTCAGCCAATGGTAAGAACGACAGCCCGCGTTGCTGCTATCGCGAGTGCAGTGTTCATGTTTGGTGCGCTCGCGGCGTGCAACAAAAAAGAGAACGCGATCCAGGATACGACTTCAACGGGTACGATGACGGTTGCAGTCGACACTACGCCGATCCGGGTCAGCGATATTCAGGTGGGAAAAGCCGTCGGGTCGGACAAGAAAGTCGGTAACCAGACTACAACGTTCGGCGTGCGCGACACCATGTATGTCGCGGTGATCACTGACGGCGCAGCGAAGGGCGCGAAGCTTACCGCCAAGTGGACCTACAACGGAAAGGTTGTCAACGAGTCGAGTCAGACGATATCACCAACCGGTGGAACGACAGCAACTGAATTTCACATCGACAAGAAGACGGCTTGGCCAAAAGGGAAGTACATAGTCGAAGTGATGCTGAACGGAGCGTCGGCTGGGACTAAAGATCTCGAGGTCAAATAGGTTGAGGACTGACCACTACTCACTCCAAGCTGAATAACTACAACTGAACGGGTGCGAGGTGTCAGTGGCATTGATGCCAGGTGCGAGTTCACTACGCCCTGACTTACCTCGGTGGCGTGATGGTTACCGCTTGTGCCATGAAAGGCGCCTGGTGAAGTCCCGACGTCGTGAACTGGAAACTCGGATCTTACCTACTCACACCTCGCACCCGTTCAGTTGCAGTTTTCAGCTTGGGGTGCGTAGTAGCCAGAAAACACAAACGCCGCAGGCTCTCTGAGTCTGCGGCGAATTTATTTGGCGGTCGCCCGCCCAAATGTGCCACGCACGCCGTCATTGGAACTCTACGTCCTACCGAGCGGCGGCGGGCAGCTTTCGTATGTAAAAAAGCAGTGGAGCTGAGGGGGATCGAACCCCTGACCTCTGCAGTGCGATTGCAGCGCTCTCCCAGCTGAGCTACAGCCCCGCGACGAACGCGACGGACTGTCCTCGAACCGATCGAGCCGATCCGTCGCACCGGATCAAAGCAAAAGCCCCGCGGAGTTAGGCGGGGCCGCTCTCACTTGAAACTAGCGG
>DASWCI010000324.1:0-2930 GCA_036390195.1 Gemmatimonadaceae bacterium | reverse complement strand
CCTCCCTCGGAGCTGGATTCACTGATCAATCTTCTCGATCGCGTTCGCGCATCGAACTACTAAGAGACACCTTGACGCACGATCACCCTCTCGTAAGGTGCTAGATCATTGATCAGTCAATAAAGAACTACAACTACGCTGCCACCCGCTGCCCGCTGATCGCTGAGCGCCATTCGCCTTAGGACGTCGGGACGTAATTGGCGCCGATCAAACCAAAGTCAACTGCCTGTGCCGGTACCCACGTAGCGTTGTCCCTATGTTTGCAGCGGATAGCGAAAAGCGACCAGCGGGCGGCGGGCGGCAGCGTAGTTATCGTTGCCGTTGAAGTCACGCCGTGAGAAACGCTATCGAATGGTCCCGATCCGGCGTCCAGCTTCCTCGACCGCCTGGAACAGCTGATCGAACGACTCAGTCACGAAAAGAACGTCCTGAAAGTGATCGATCTCGAAAGGCTGATTGAATACCGCGTCGAGTGAGAATGGCCTGCGGTCGCATTTCGGGCCGAGTGCGTTCGCAGCATCACCGTGCGACGAGATGAGGCCGCTTCCATAGAGCTTGATCTGACCGTCTTCCCGAATGAGACCAAACTCCACCGTGAACCAGAACAGCCGCGCCATCCGCGTGATGTCTTCCTCGTGCTCAGCGGCGGCTGCCACCTGACCATAGTGCTGAAGAAAATCGGCGAACACTGGATCGGCATGGAGCGGCACGTGCCCGAACACATCGTGGAAGATGTCGGGCTCGGGGAGGTAATCGAGCTGCTCGCGTTTTCTAATCGTGACGGTGGTCGGAAATTTTCTGAGCGACAGGCACTGAAAAAATGCTTTCGCCGGGATGTAGCCGTTCACCGGGACCGCTTCCCATCCGGTAGGTGGTGCGAGACGCCGATTGACTTCTGCGAGGTCAGGGACCGTTTCCCGTTTTAGACCAATCGTGTCAGCGCCCTTGAGAAAGATCTTGCTGCCATTCTTTCGCAGCTCTTTCATCCGGCGCTCGTAGAGCATCCCCCATACCGCGTGATCTTCTGGGGTGTAGGAACTCCACTTCTGCTTTATGAAAACGGAAGTGTCTTCTACCAGCTCGTATAGTGTGGCGGTTGATTGCTGCACTGTCAGCTCCAGGATGCGAGGCTTTAACGCATCCTCAAAGCTAACTGGCGGATTTGGGGGCTGAAAGCTTAGTACCGCCGGCTCGCTTGCGCAGCGGCAATGTTAGCGTGAAGATGGAGCCGACCCCGAACTTGCTGGTGGCGCTCACATCGCCGCCCATCGCGCGGGCCAAATCACGACTGATCGCGAGCCCGAGACCGGTACCCCCAGTGGGGACCGAGCCGGGCGCACGCAACTGCACGAACGGCTCGAAAATCTGTTCGATCTTATCTTCCGGAATGCCAGCACCCGTGTCGCGGACGCGGACAAGCAATGTGTCGTCCTCTACTCTCCATTCCAGCTCCACGGTTCCACCGGGCGAGGTGAATTTCACTGCATTGGCGAGGAGATTCACCAGAATCTGCTGGACCTTCTCGCGGTCGGCGAACACGCTGAGCGAAGGCTCGCCATTGCGGTGAGTGTAGCGCACTCCCTTCTTGGTGAACTGTGGCGCGACGAGTGCTTCCGCACCGCGAAGCGTTTCTTCGATTGGAATCTCGGCCATCGATAGCTCGACGGGTCCACCCTCCAGCTTCGCGAAATCGAGAATCATGTTCACCAGCGCCAGCAAATGCTCCTGCGCCTGGTGAATGCGCTCTACGTCCTTCTGCTGTTCGTCGTTCAGGTTCCCATGAATGTTTTGCTGGAGGATCTCGAGATAGCCCGAGACCGCGTGCAGGGGAGTCCGGAACTCGTGACTGAGGCGCGCGAACAGCTCGGACTTAATGCGATTTGCAGCTTCCGCCTCCTTGCGGGCTGTTTGTTCGCCCTCGAGTGCGAGCTCCAGTTCCCGCGTTCGCTGCGCGACGCGAGCGTTCAACGATAGATTGAGCGCCTGCATACTCTCCTCCGTCTGGCGTCGCGCGCTGATGTCGCGAAACAGCCAGCACAGGGAGTTCTTTCCGTCCGACCGGGTTTCGAGCGCCGAGACAGTTACCTCGACGGTGATCGTACGTCCATCGCTCGCTCTGATCTCGAACATCCACTTGTCGAGGTGCATCCCGTCGCCCAGCGCAGCGAGGTGCGTTCGGAATTCCGGACGAGAACGGGGGTCTACTAGGGCAACAAGAGGTTTACCTACCAGTAGCTGACCTGGCGAGCAGAACAGCTCCGCGGCAGGAGTGTTCGCTTCCTCGATGGTCCCCAAACCGTCGGTAACGAGGTAAGGATCGGGAGCGAAATCGAACAGCGTGCGATAACGATTGCGCTGAATCTCGAGAAGATTGTGGGTCTCGAGCAATGTTTCCTGTTGTGCGCGGAGCTCCTCCTCAGCGACGGTCAGCTCTTCAAAGGCGGCGAGCAGCCGGTCGTGACGCTCAGCGGCGCTCGAACGACTGGCTGCATCGAAGCGCGTGGTACCCCGATCGCGGGCCACGTCGACGGCATCGCCAAATCGATCGATGTCTGAATTACTCGGGACGGATCCTGTCACTTGCAACGTCCTCGACTTTCTCGTGCGCTCGTCGACAGAGCAGGAAACAGATGACTATACGCCACATCCACACTAACGTTCAAATTCGAATTCGCAATAGCGAATTGTGTAAAGGTTGTCATACAATCTCACTTGCAGTGGGCAAACGTGATCGCGAATTCGCGCCGCATGTCAACTACTTACGGGCTTCGTTAATGTCTCTCAAATCGCTTACGCTTTTCCTCGCATTATGGCTGAACCACGCTGCAGCGCAGGCCACGACACCAGCGAGTCCCCGCTCCTACGTAATCCATGCTGCGCACATGATAGATGGACGGAGCGACGTCGTCCAAAACGATGTCGCGGTGATC
>DASWCI010000323.1:0-6795 GCA_036390195.1 Gemmatimonadaceae bacterium | reverse complement strand
GTACTATGCCGATAACTGGGAAGACGCCGAGTCGTTTTCTCCTTACATATATGTTGGAGTCAGTGAGGAGATGGCGCAGTGGAGAGCTGCTGTGACCAAATACGAGTTTGTCGGCGGGCATATCTCGTCGTTCCGGTATCTCGATTATTACGACGCTCTTTCTACGGTGCGTGGAGCGATATCGGGCAAGGGGAGAGCGGTGGCGTTCGACATCGACGAGTTTGGCAAACGGCGAGTGCTTGATTCGCTCCCATAGGCTCTCTTAAACTGACCACTCACTCATTGAAATCCATGATTGCCATACTGGCCCACCAAGAATTCCGATTCCGGCGACTGATAGTCGCGGCCCTAATCCTGTCCGCAGGTGCTTTTTCCAGCCACGCGACTGCCCAGACGCCGCCTCCGACGGTAAGCGTCAGCTTCGGCATCGACACCACCATCGCTGACGTGGGAAATGTCGTTCGACTTGTTCGCGCTTACCTCGCGAATCCTGATACATCAGCGCGAAGTCGTGGACTCTGGAGCACAGCGACGGATTTCGACCGGCGCGTCGGCGACCTGACAATGGAGGCATACCAGGGATTCCCCGCAACAATCGTAAGCGTCGCCTCCGACGGGCCGGGCGATAGCGTCTACGTTGTCAGGGTTCTGTATGCCAGCGGAGATAGCGCCGGTGCCCGCATTTCCCCTCTTGCTCTGCAACGTCTCTATGCGGTCCGCGAGTCCGGGGCGCCATTCGGTTTCAGTTTATCAGGCGCATTACCGCGACTAACAAGCGGATGGGAGCGACGTACAGAAGGACGAGTGACCTTCTGGTATGCGCCTGGACAGCACCCCAATCCTGCAAAGATCTCGCATACGTCGAGCTTCGTTGACTCGGTGGCAGTTCTTTTTCACATCCCGCCGCCGAATCACATCGACATGTACGTCACCCGGTCGATGGAAGAGGCGCAGCGCGCGATCGGTCTCGACTTTTTCCCCGAAGCATCTGCCGACCGGGGACGTGGGGGACGAGCTCTTTTCGGTGGGATTGTCCTGGCCGGCAATCCCGCGCTGGGCGAAGGCTACGTGCACGAGGTGGCCCACGTGATCCTTGGTCCAACATTTAACGGCCGAAGCCGACTCTTTAACGAGGGCGTTGCGACGTGGCTCGGTGGCTCCCGTGGCCGCACGACCCAGGAGATGTATACGCGCCTCCGTCAGATTCAAACGGCGCGTCCCGCGCTCACCCTGGGGCAAGTCCTCAGCAACGACATTCCTGACGCGCAAGCCGAGGAAATGACAGACGCCTTCTACGCGACAGCAGCGCTTATCGTCGATTCAGTGTATCGCCGTGGAGGCATCGAGGGACTTCGCTCACTCGCGCAGTTGAACGGCAACCCGAAAGTTCTATTGGGAGCGCTACCGACGCAGCTCGGACTCAGTGGTTCGGATGAAGCCGCGCTTGATCGTTGGTGGCATGCTCAGGCGGTGCGAGTTTCTAACGTTCGGTAGCGCATAATCTTCAGCCGAGCGATGCGCTCACGAGGGAGAATCCAATCTTTTTGTCGGCCATGCCGCTAATTCAAATTCTCGCTTTACTCCAACTCGGCGCCCCAGGCACGACTACCGCCATCCGCGTAAATCAGTTGGGATATCTGCCGGACGCGCCGAAAGTAGCAGTATTCTGCGCGCTCGAGAAAACAGAGCTGCGAGAGTTCATCGTCGCCGATGCAGCCGGGAAAGAGATTCTCCGGCGCCCGCCATCAATCGCTAAACCGTTCGGCCCTTGTGTCGTTAATTATCGGCTCGATTTCTCATCGGTCAGAAAAACCGGCGACTATCGTATTTCTGCGGGCGGTGTTACGTCGCCGGTCGTTCGAATTCGCCAAAATGTCTACGCCGGCGCCGCCGACACGCTCCTTTACTACATGCGTGAGCAGCGCTCGGGATTCAATCCGCTGTTCAAAACCGTCGTCCATACTCACGATGGAATCGTCGTCGACGATTCTGCGCGCAGCGGGAAATTCGTGCCGGTAACAGGCGGCTGGGCAGACGCATCGGACTACCTGCAGTACGTGATGACTTCCGCCAACGCCACCTACGTGATGCTGATGGCTTACCGCGATCATCCCGCTTCCTTTGGCGATCGCTTCGATTCGCGTGGACTCCCGGACCGTAACGGAGTGCCCGACATTCTCGACGAGGCGCGTCACGGGCTCGAGTGGCTCGTGCGAATGTTCCCGACCGATTCCGAGATGTACAACCAGCTCGGTGACGATCGCGATCACACCTACTGGGATCTCCCTCCAACGGATTCAGCTGATTACGGCTGGGGAAAGGGGAAGGAAAGACCGGTGTACCCGTGCACCGGAAAGCCACAGGGATTGTTCAAGTACAAGAACAGATCGAATGGACTTGCGTCGACTGCGGGCAAGTACGCGTCTACGTTCGCTCTCGCCGCGGGGCTCTACGACAAAAGCGATCCGACTTTTGCCGCCAAGCTGCATGAGAGAGCTCTCGCAGCGTACGCTATCGGAAAAAAGTTTCCCGGTGTCTGCCAGGGTGCACCGGGCCGAGCGCCGTACTATTACGAAGAAGACAACTGGGTTGACGACATGGAGCTCGCTGCGGCGGAGCTGTACGCACTCACCCGTGACCGGAGTTATCTCCGCGATGCACTCAGGTACGCGGCGAGAGAGCCCGTCACTCCGTGGATGGGTGCAGATACCGCGAAGCACTATCAGTGGTATCCGTGGCACAACAACGGACATTACGAGATCTGGCGCAATGCGAGCGCAGCCGATCGGAAAATTGTCGCCGCGTATTACAAGAAAGGTTTGGAGGCGGTCGTGAGCCGAGCTGATAATGGATTCCGAATCGGAATTCCGTTCATCTGGTGCTCGAACAACCTGATGGCCTCCTTTGCAACGCAGGCGTATCTCTATCGCCGAATGACAGGAGACAATCAGTTCCGTGAGTACGAGCAAGCAGCTCTCGATTGGCTTTTCGGAACAAACCCATGGGGAGTCTCGATGGTGATTGGACTTCCGCACGACGGAATCTTCGCCCACGATCCACATTCTGTCGTCGCGAAAGAGATGCACGTAGAGCTGACTGGCGCGCTACTCGATGGTCCCGTCTATTCATCGATCTACAAAAATCTCCTCGGCATCAGCCTGCACGAGCCCGATGAATACGCGCCTTTCAATACCGGCTTCATCGTCTATCACGACGATGTCGGAGATTATTCGACGAACGAGCCGATCATGGACGGGACCGCGAATCTGTCCTACTTGCTGGCTGCGATGGGTGACCCGCGCCGCTGACGCAGCGTAGCAGCAATGCCCGAGCTACCTGACATAACGGTCTATATCGAAGCGCTGGAGTCGCGCATCGTCGGCCAGCCGCTGGAACGTGTGCGCATCGCAAAGCCGTTTCTTCTCCGCTCAGTCGATCCGCCGATCAGCGCGGCGAACGACAAGCGCGCGCTCGGCGTGCGAAGAATGGGAAAGCGTATTGTCGTTGAGCTCGAGGACGATCTCTTCCTCGTCATTCATCTCATGATTGCCGGGCGTCTGCGCTGGGTGCCGACCGGCGCGAAGGTGCCGGGAAAAGTCGGGCTCGCTGCGTTCGATTTCCCGAATGGCACGCTCATTCTCACGGAGGCCGGTTCGAAGCGACGCGCTTCACTCTGGCTGGTGCGAGGTGAAGAATCGCTGGAGCAGTTCGAGAGGGGCGGGCTCGAGGTGTTCGGAGCAGATCTCGCGCAGTTCACCGAGCCACTTACTCGGGAGAATCACACGCTCAAGAGGTCTCTCACCGATCCTCGGCTGTTCAGCGGGATCGGCAACGCCTACTCGGACGAGATCCTCCATCGCGCGAGACTGTCCCCGGTGAAGCACACCAGACGACTCAGCGAAGAGGAGATCAAGCGGCTATTCGACGCAACGCGCACGACGCTGATCGAGTGGACTGAGCGATTGCGCAAGGAAGCGGCAGGCGATTTCCCCGCGAAAGTGACTGCGTTCCGCGACGACATGGCCGTGCACGGAAAGTTTGGTAAGCCGTGCCCGGTGTGCGGAACCCCAGTTCAGCGAATCCGCTACGCCGACAACGAGACCAACTATTGCCCGCGGTGTCAGACTGAGGGCAAGCTGCTCGCGGATCGTGCGCTGTCGCGTCTGCTCAAGCAGGATTGGCCGCGCTCGATCGACGAGCTCACCTGGAGTTGATCTCCTCTCACTTTAGGCGCTGGATTCGAGTGCGTTGCGCCGATCCGTCGGAGGAGGTCCTCTACGGCCGCTCGTCCTCGCGCCCGCGGCTTCACCGCGTACGGCTGCCGGCTTCGCTCGGCGCCTGGGCTGCGAAGCGGCCTACGAGGACCTCCTCCGACTACCCGTGAGGCATCTCGTTTCTCAGTGGCCGTGACAGCGAAGTGATCAACGCAGTCGACCTGGGCTCACTTCCCACGCACTTCCGAAACTCTATGGGGAGGTGAAGGTGTCCTCGTAGGCCGCTCAAAGGAGCGCGTGGAGGAGACCCGCGACCGAGCAGAGCGAGGGAGCGCTGTTAGGGGCTCGGGGCGCCCGCTTGCGGGCACCGCAGCGAGTGTGCGGCCGAAGAGGACACCCTCACCGACCACGAACGGAGATGCAAGTCGACCCGGGATGCTAGATCGTTCTCGCGTTGATCCATTTCACGACCTGCGGCGGCTCGTAGGCCTCAAAGCGAGCGAGCAGCGCACGCGGGTCGCTCTCGACCACGACCATTGTACGGTGCACTTCACGCACGAATTTCTCCTCGACCGCGCGATCCAGAAACTCCAGCAGCGGATCGAAATAACCCGCGATGTTGAGCAGCCCGCACGGCTTCTGATGCATCCCGAGCTGTCCCCAGGTCCAGATCTCGAAGAACTCCTCCAGCGTCCCGACCCCGCCGGGAAGCGCGACAAATCCGTCGGCAAGCTCGGCCATCATCGCCTTGCGCTCATGCATCGAATCGACAATGCGAAGATCGTTGAGCGCTGTATTCGCAACCTCGCGCTCCACCAGCATGCGCGGAATCACGCCGATGATGTCGCCGAGCTCGTCGAGCATCGTCTCGGCGAGCGCAGCCATCAATCCGACACTCGACCCGCCATAGATGACTCCGATTCCGCGCTCGCACAGGAGCTTGCCGAGTGCGCGTGCTCCCTCGACGTAATCAGGACGAGCGCCCGGATTGGATCCGCAGAAAATCGCGAGCCGCCGGATCTCGCTCACGTGCGCGACTGCATCGCGGCCATCATGCTGACGCCAAATCCAGCGAGAGACTGCCCTCCATCGCAAACGACAACCGCGCCGGTGATGAACCTGGCTGCATCGCTGGACAGGAAAAGTGCGAGGTCCGCGATTTCATCCTTGGTAGCGAAACGACCGGCCGGAATCGCGCGCGTCAACTGCTTGCGGATCTCGGGAGTCGGCGCCAGTCGCCGCATTCCCTCGGTCTCGTCAACCGCGCCGGGAGCAATTGAGTTGATGCGCACACCCTGCGGCCCCCACTCGATGGCCAGACATCTCGTGAGCATGTCCACTCCCGCTTTCGCAGCGCAGACGTGCGCCTGCAAAGGCATGGGAGTGAACGCCTGCGTTGCAGAAATATTGATGATGGATGCTCCGGGCCGTCTGAGATGCTCGAACACGGCGCGACAGGTGTTGAACGTTCCCAGCAAATCGATGTCCACGACGGCCTTGAATCCGTTCGCCGACATTCCAAGTGCCGGCGCGGGGAAATTGCCGGCTGCACCACATACGATGAGATCGATTTCGCCGTGAGCTTCGCGAGCCGACCTTATCGCGGCTGCGAGAGCATCGTAGTCACGCACATCTGCGGGATGCGCCGAAGCCTCGTGTCCAGCTTTCTTTAGCTCGTCAACCGCGGCATCCAGTTTTTCTTTCGTCCGCCCGATCAGCGCGACCCTCGCACCATTCTCCGCATAGCGACGAGCAATCGCGAGGTTGATACCGCTGCCGCCGCCGGTGACAATCGCATTTTTCCCCGCGAGCAATCGCTGCCCGAACACTTCCGCCATAACCGCTCCAGCAGAATGAGTTGCGCACCTGTCGCGCGCGAACCGCAAACCTATACCTCGTGGCAAAGTGGTGAAAGTGGTAACACACCGCTGACTGCGCTACTATCTGCTCTCATCGATTCACGGTTAGCTCTCGAATCGGCGGCGTAAAAGCGACCAAAATGAAACGGGTTAACCACATGAAACGATCATTTGTCATTTTCGCGTTGAGTGCAGTAACGACGAGTTGTGTCGGCGTTGTCGTCAACACGGCTGGTTCCGCGCGCGACGCAACTGAGGCTGCACTGATGCAAGCCGACCGCGATTTCGCCGTCGCTACACACGCCAGAGGAATCGATGGCTGGATGTCGTTTTATGCGGCGGACGCGATTCGCATCAGATATCGAGACAACATGGTCAGAGGTCTCAGTGAGATCCGACAGTTCGATTTGCCGCGTATCTCCGATACCACGAGCACGCTGAACTGGGAACCGACCGACGCCTATGTCTTTCGTGGTGGCTCGATCGGCTCGACCACCGGGCGCTACTGGATCGTGAGTCGAACCAGTGCGGACGCGGGTAGGGAGTTGGGAACCGGACGATACGTCACGATGTGGCGTCGCGAAGGAGGACACTGGCTGGTAATCATGGACACCGGTTACCCCGATCCGCCACCCGCACGCTAATGAGCGCCTTCGATAACAGCCCGTAGCCCCGAGCCGCCCCGCTCATCGCCCCCAGTCGGTAGTCTTCACTTGCCGTTG
>DASWCI010000322.1:0-1768 GCA_036390195.1 Gemmatimonadaceae bacterium | reverse complement strand
CCCATCAACGAGTCACGCTGCTCTCGACAAGGTGCGCACCGCGGCGCCAATATCGTGTTCCGGAAAGCCCGTCGTCAGGGTCACTACCGGGTAAAATCCCCCTTGGGGACGCATTTTTAGTGACCCTGGTCGCATCACGGTCGGCAACTGCTGGAGATAGCAGCGCCTTTCCGGTGATGTCGAACAGGGCTCCATAGTACTACTGATCCCCGAAAACTTTTCCATCCTGGTTCGCCCATGCGATGCGCTTATGGATGAAGAGCAGATCATCGGGGTGCCTCGAGGCGCGGATGGATCAGTTTGTCGAACACGTAGGCGCGACGCTCAAGACGAAGTCGCAGCGCAAGCGTTTGGCGGAGTACGCGCTCGGGTTGCTTTTGCCCGGCGATCGCAAGTCGATGGAGCCGATGGCAGCGCGCATCGACCCCGAGCACGCGATGTCGAGATACAAGACGTTCCAGAAGTTCATCAGCGTCTCCGAGTGGGATGACGATGCGCTGCGTAGGGCAGCGTTCAGTTGGGCGCGCGCGGCACTCGGTCCGCCGGTGGCCTGGATTGTCGACGATACGGGGTTCATCAAGCAGGGCAAGCAGTCGGTCTTCGTGCATCGGCAATACACGGGGACAGCCGGGAAGATTACCAACTGCCAGATCGCGGTCAGCCTGTCGTTCGCAGGGGAACATCAGAGTATGCCGCTCGACTTCGAGCTCTACATGCCCGAGGTATGGGCGGAGGATGCGGTACGCCGCGCGATCGCCAAGGTGCCCGAAGACCTCAAATTCAGGACCAAGCCAAACATTGCTATTCGTCTCATCGAACGTGCGATTGAGAATGGGGTACCGCTCGCGCCTGTCGTGGCCGATGCGGACTATGGCAAGGACCCGCTCTTTCGGGCCACGCTCGAGATGTACGGGCTGGACTTCGCCGTCGGAATGCATTCGACCGTGAAGGTGTTCGAATCGACCGCGATCGGTTGGAACACGTCGCCTCGCTCGATACGCGACCTCGCGGTGTTGCGTGGCGAGAGTGCATTCGAGGAGGTCACCTGGCGCGAGGGCACCAACAAGCCTCTATCCTCACGCTTCCTCGCCGTGCGCGTACGCGTGCCGAAAGACGACAGCGCGATCTTTCGACAAGAGCCCGAATTGTGGCTGGTTGCCGAATGGCCCACGGGTGAAATCGGTCCGACGAAATTTTGGATGTCGAACCTCCCCGCCGACACGTCGCTCATGCAACTCGTCTCGCTTATCAAAGGTCGATGGCGAGTCGAACGCGATTACGAGGATCTCAAGGGAGAGCTGGGGCTCGACCACTTCGAGGGCCGAAGCTACGTCGGATTCAACCACCACGTCTCGGTATGCATCGCTGCATTCGCATTCCTACTCACGGAGCGAATGCGGCATTTCCCCCCCGGTGCCGTCCGCTTCGAAACGCTCGCGCCGCCCGCTCAGGACGTGCGACGACGCGGGCGTCCCGCTGCGGCCTGAGCGGCACACGCCATCGTCGCTCGCGACCACTCGAGAGCTACTCCTATATGCCTTCCTCCGCTGGCTTCCTCGCTGCCCAACCTGTCGCCGTCACTTCGACTCACACGTCCGCGGCCGGCGCACCGACCACGATCAGGTCACCCCGCATGCGCTGGGGGATCAGTAGTACTATGCGCACGCCGATCTCGGCTTTGCCCGTGATTCGGCCACGCGAGACCGTCTTCTGAATGCCCTCGAGGACCTTGGTTGTTGCATTGAGAAGGCTCTCGCGTTTGTGAGCG
>DASWCI010000321.1:0-1562 GCA_036390195.1 Gemmatimonadaceae bacterium | reverse complement strand
GCAGGACACGACGACCGTACCTGGCGTACGACTCGGTCTCAACTACGCCGCCGGAACGAAGCCTGGCGTGATCGTGCTTCCCGTGCGCGACGATGACGACGATTCTCTGCGCGTGATCGTCCAGCGCGATCTGGACTACAGCGATCGCATGAACGTGATCGCGCTCGATGCGGAGACCTTGCGCGGGCTGGTCCCGGCACCAGGCGAGAAAATCAACTTCGAGCTCGTCGCAAAATTTGGCGCCGCATTGCTCGTTCGAATGACACCGACCTCGCAGGGAATGCACGTCGCGGCTTACGACGTCGCGAGGGGACAGCTTCTACAATCCGATCACTTTCTCTTCGACAAGCGCGACCGCGACTGGCGTTTCGCTATGCACGGCGTCTCCGACCAGATCGAGCAGTGGGTGTTTGGCAAGCGCGGCATCGCGCAAACGCGTATCGCGTACATCGCCAACGGCGAGTTGAAGATCGTCGACAGTGACGGGGCTGAGACGCGCGCAATCACAACCGGGCGTGGAGCGCTCTCGCCCGCATGGTCGCCGACGGGCGAGTCCGTCGTCTACACCGTCCTCGGCAACACTGGAACTCAGGTGGAGGAACTGGACGTCCGTACTGGTCACACCCGCCGCGTGAGTCAGATCCGCGCCGGGCTCAACATCACTCCGGTCTATCAGCCTGGTGGAAACGCGATCCTGTATGCGCAGGGAACAGGTTACGGCACTGATCTCGTTCTCGCCGCACTGGATTCCGGATCTCCGAAAAAAATCACGATCGGCAGAGGTTCGGACAACACGTCGCCTTCGTACAGTCCAGATGGCCGGCAGATCGCGTTCATCTCGGGAAAATCGGGCTCGCCGCAGGTTTATATTATGGATGCGGACGGCTCGAACGTTCAGCTGCTCACTCCTTACACTCCCGGTGTGCGCAGTTATCGGGCGAGCCCGGACTGGTCACCTGACGGTCGCGCGATCGCCTACGAGCAGCAGGATGGGCTTTTCCAGATCTGGATGATCGATTTGCGTGATCGTGCTCCGAAACAGATCACGAGCGAGGGTGAGAATGAGGATCCATCCTGGGCTCCGGACGGGCGGCACATCGTCTTCACTTCGTCGCGAGGCGGCAACAAGCAGCTATGGATTCTTGACACCGAATCCGGGCGCTCGCGGCAGCTCACGCACAGCAGGGGAGCGAGATTGGCGGCGTGGTCGCCGATTCTCGCCAATCCGGAAGTAGGGACCTACTCGCAATGATGCCAATACGTTCATTCATATTTTGCCTCTTACCGCTTGGCCTTGGGGCTTGTTTCTTTGCGACGAAGTCGGACTTCGACAAGCTGCAGCAGGATATCGTCGGTACCCGCGCCACCTCTAACGCCGCTGACTCGGTTCAGCGCGCTTATCTCATCGAGGTGACTCGCTCGGTCAGAACCCTCAACGACTCGATCAGTGCGCTGAGCAAGAGAATGAACGCGCTTCGCACGGCGACCGAGTCGGATCTGGCGGCGATGAAGGAAGACATCTCGCAGCTCCAGGATCTGAGCGGTCAGAGCGAACAGCGTTC
>DASWCI010000320.1:0-2360 GCA_036390195.1 Gemmatimonadaceae bacterium | reverse complement strand
CACGACCGCCGTCATCATCATGAGTGTTCGCATCGGCCCTCCTGTGGCCAGTTCATCTCAGGTGTCTCGAACCCCTCTTGAACGATTCGCTCGTTTTTGTCGTTCTGGCTTCGAGAGTGGCCTGTTGACGTCTGCGTGCCGCCACACCGTGTGTACAGTCCTGTCAAGGTCGTGGAGACGACACATATGCCGAATGCGCAGCCGAAGCGGTGTTCATGGGTCAACGTCGATCAGGTGCTGATGCGCGAGTATCACGATCACGAATGGGGTGTGCCGGCGCACGACGATCGCACACATTTCGAGTTCCTGATTCTGGAAGGCGCACAGGCGGGACTCAGTTGGTCGATCGTTCTCAACAAGCGCAAGGGCTACCGTCGCGCGTTCAGCGACTTCAATCCGGAGAAGGTCGCGCGGTACTCCGCGGCTCGGATCGACAAGCTGACCACCGATCCCGGGATCATCCGGAACCGCCTGAAGATCGCTGCCGCGGTCAAGAACGCTCGAGCGTTTCTGGCGGTGCAGGGGGAGTTTGGCAGCTTCGACGCGTATTGCTGGCAATTCGTCGACGGTCGCCCGCGACAGAATCGTTGGAAAACCATGCGTCAGATCCCCGCCACGACGCGCGAGTCCGACGCGTTCAGCCGCGATCTGAAGCGCCGGGGATTCAGCTTCGTGGGATCCACCGTGATGTACGGCCACATGCAGGCGGTCGGGATGGTCAACGACCATCTAATGGACTGTTTTCGATATCGCGACGTTCGGCGGCTCGGCATGAGCAGCAAGTGGAGTCCGACCCGCGACGGTAGTCAGAAGCACAAATGACAAATGTGACGCGATTGTTCAAGAACGAGGGTGGCTGTCGCTCCTAGGCTGGGGCTTTCGAGTTGAGGTGCCCCATGGACGCCGACGTTTTGACAACACGAGGAGTCGATGGAATCGCCGTCATCACGCTCGGCAGCGCAAGACGCATCTATATCGACCAGGAGACGAGCGACGCGCACTTCGAGGCGCTCAACAAGTGCGCTGGCGACGCCGACATTCGCGTCGTCATCGTGACAGGCGCGGCGCCCGGTTCTTTTGTTCGTCACTATTCGATACCAGAACTCATTCGCGTCGCGGAGTCGGTGCGCGCGACCGGTCGCGAGTGGCCAGAGGCGCGATTCATTGACGGGCCCATTTCGGTGTGCGAGAGCATGCCCAAACCAGTCATCGCCGCCATTTCTGGCACGTGCCTGGCCGGTGCATTCGAATTGACGCTCTCCTGCGATCTGCGCATCGCCGAGGATGGCGACTACCAGATCGGCTTTCCCGAGCCCAACTTTGGACTGGTCCCCGGCGCCGGGGGCACGCAACGATTGGCACGCACGATCGGCACGCCAGCCGCGCTCATGCACATCCTGATGGGCGTGCCCGTCTCGCCGCAGGAGGCCGAGCGGAAAGGGTTCGTCCACGAGACCGTCAAGGGCAAGGCCCTCGATCGCGCGCTCGAGATTGCCAGACACCTGTCGTCATTCACGCCGGAATCACTCGCGTACATCAAGCGTCTGGTCCGCAGCGCCACTGAGATCCCGCTCGCGCAGGGGCTCTTACACGAGCGCAGGCTGTTCATGAAGTTGTGCATCAGCGACGCAGCCCTCTCTCGGATGCGGGCCTATGACGAACAGGACAGTGCCTCGCCATCGCGCCTCACGTAACGAAGTTCGGAGTGTCCGTAAATGTCGTCCGACAGCCGCTGTCCCAGAAGGCTCATCACGGGCAGCCAGGAGCATGAGTCATGACTGAATCATCTTCGCGCCTGCGCATTATCGAGGAAACGCCTGCGTACTGGAGAGTGGTGTTTGATAACCCGCCTCTCAACATCATGGACGCGGACATGTTCGAGGGCCTGCAAGACCTACTCGGGCGAATGGACACCAGCCCGAGCCTTCGTGTCGTCGTCTTCGAGAGCGCGAATCCCGACTTCTATCTCGCCCATTTTGAGGTGCAAGACACGGCGAGGACCCTCACCCTGCTTCAGACCGTCGGGCCCTCCGGCCTCCCGTCACTGCTCGATACGTTCGTTCGTCTCACCAAGTCTCCGGTTGTCAGCATCGCGAAGATCCGGGGCCGGGCCCGTGGAGTATCGAGCGAGTTCCTCCTCGCCTGCGACATGCGATTCGCCTCGCGAGAGAACACGGCCCTGGCGCAAGTGGAAGTCGGCTCGGGCGTGCATCCCGGCGGCGGCGCCACTGAGCGGCTGCCACCGCTCGTCGGCCGAGGCCGCGCGCTCGAAATCGTGCTCGGTTCGAACGACTTCGACGGCGAGACCGCTGAACGATACGGATACGTCAATCGGGCGCTTCCGGACAAGGAACTGGACG
>DASWCI010000319.1:0-3508 GCA_036390195.1 Gemmatimonadaceae bacterium | reverse complement strand
CCGTCCTCGGTTTGGACGATGCGTGGATCCTCGACACCACCCGTCCACTCGTATCGCGCCTGAACATCCTTGTCCGGGTACAACACCGGGGTCGATCTGCGCGTGAAATGCAATCCATCACTGCTCTCGGCGAGCCCGAGTCGGGACGTATGAAAGCCGATCTCTCTCTTGCCGGTTGCGTCTTCAGCGCGGTAAAGCACGTAGACCTTTCCGTTTTTGACGACCGCTGCGGGATTGAAGGTCGCGAGCTCCTCCCAGTGCACTACACTGTCGGTCATCGGAGAGAGAAAAGTGGTGGCTGCGTTGGGTGTGATGATTGGATTGACTTGAGCGGGTTTCTCGAATGGGCCGAACATCCAATCCAGGCCCTGTGCTGATGCTGGTGGGCTAATGAGCATCGCCAACAGGAAAAGCAGCGCGGTCGTGGTCTTTCCGGCCATGGACAGAAATGTGCGGCTCAGCCGAACCGGCCGTTAGCCTGATAGGGTTCGGCTGGTTGCCTGGTCAGGCTGGCGGCCGTCATTTCTGGTGTAATACTCTGGCAAGCGTCTTTCCGCGCCATTCCGCACGACTGGCGCGACCGCTTGAATCGACGAGGTCCCTCTTCCATGCGCACCTGCATCGCCCTCACCACTGTCTTAGTCATCACCGCGGCTTGCTCCCAGCAGAAGCCCGCTCCACCTCCGGCTCCGACCATCAAGGTGGTTCACGACACGGTCAGTGTGCGTGATCCGGATTTGGATAAGCGAGCTTCCCGGCTCGAGCTGCAGCTGCTCGCGCGTGATGCCCAAATCGAGGATCTGCAGTCGCGCCTCGAGGATACGCGCGCAGAGGTAGTGCGGGCGATGGCAAAGCTTCAGTCTGTAGCGAGCCGAGCGCAGGCGGCGTCGGCGATGGCGGAGGCGGAAGTTGTTCTGCAGACGATGAAGTCGACCGGATCAGGTGAGCCGCCCGAAGCAGCGCAGGTCACTCGGCTCGTTCGACAGAGCGCGACCGAGTTCAACAAACAGAACTATGGCGGCGCGCTGTATCTTGCCAATCAGGCAAAGACGGTCGCCTCATCGTATCGCGGACGCGTTGGCGTAAGCAGGGAAGGAACGCGTCCCGGCGAAACTCTCTTCGCAGTTCCCATCAAGCTGAAGACGACGAGCCGCGGGAATGTGCGTGAAGGACCGGGAACTAACTTTGCCGTCTCGTTCCAGGCGGATCCTGGTACTGTGATCACCGCCTATTCCTATACTGACGAGTGGATTCGGATCAGCGATGATGGCGGACGAACCGGGTGGATTCACCAGACGCTCGTCGCGCGACCGTAGCTAACCGGTTTTTTGCAGTCTCCGGGCGCGTACCGTACGGTCGCGCCCTTCTCTTTTCGCCTGATATAGAGCTTCGTCGGCCACCGCGATGATCGACTCGGCGTCGTCCGCGTCTTCCGGGAAGCTGGCGACGCCAATGCTCAGCGTCATCTTCCGCCCGTTGAATTTCTTCGCCGCGACGCGCGCGCGAATGTGCTCGGCGGTGTCGAGTGCATCGGCGATGGCGGTGTCGGGCAACACGATCACGAATTCCTCACCGCCGTAGCGCGCGCAGCAGTCGACCTTGCGTGTGGAGTCGCGCATGATCTCGGCGATCGTCTGCAGCACTTCGTCGCCGGCTGGATGCCCGAATGCGTCGTTGTACTGCTTGAAGTGATCGACGTCGCCCACCAATACGGAGAAGCCGCGGTGATCTTTCTTGAACCGCGCAACCTCGTCGTCGAGACGCTTCATCAGCGACCGGTGATTCGACAGCCCCGTCAAGCTGTCGGTCGTGGACAAGAGCTCCAGCTCTTCATTCTTTTTGCGCAGCGTCTCGTTGATTCGATCGAGCTCTGCCCGCCCTTCGCGCAGGCGAGTAACCATGTGATTGAAGACGTCGGTCAGGTAACCGACCTCGCCGCCACCAGGTGCCGATGGCAAATCGACCGCGAGATCTCCACCGGCAACTTCGCCAGCGGCTTTGGTCAGACGGTCGAGTGGACGGGCGATGAGACGCCCAAGGCGGTAGGAGGCTGCAGTCACTGCGACCAGGAGGAACAGGATCACCATCAGCGCAACATCGCGAAAGCGACGTACTTGCAGATAGGCGGCTTCGGACGAGATCTCGGCGATGACGGCCCAGTTTACCTGTGGCACGTACTCGAGAGTGCCGATGACATCGCGATTACCAAAGCTCGTATAGGAGAAAGGGGCGCGTGCCCGCTCGCGCAGCTTCTTCATCGTCGACGCGGGCATCGGATTCTTGATCAGCTGCTCCGAGATGCCGTCGGAGCTGGCGATCGCCGCGCCTTTGGTGTTGACGAGATGAATCGCGCCGGTGCTGTCGGGAGCAAACGATCTGAGCAACAGCTGCACCGGTGCGAGATTGAGCTCCGCCGCAAACGCACCGAGTAGACGTCCGTCTGCTCGCTGTGCCGGAACTGCGACGATCAGTTTCGCTCTGCGCGTCTTTGGATCCCAATACGCATCGCCGACGATCTGATTGTCTGATCGGAGGGTGGCCTGCCAATCCGCGGGAAGAGGAACGCGGGTAACTTCGCTCGCGCTCGTTGCGATGACGTTCCCATTGAGGTCGAGCACCATCAGCTTCTCGAAGTCGCTGAATCGCTCGTGGAGCGAAACCAGATAGTCGCGCAGGCGGCCCTCCGTGGGAGAAGCCGGTGCGGCGCGTGGGCCGCGATCGAGCGTGACAACTACTTCATCCGATCCAGCGAAGACGCGCAAATCGTAGAGACGCTCGCGAAGCCAGACTCCAGTCGCGCGCGCGCTCTGTGCGCTGCTGGAGAGAAGGTCTTCATTGATTTTCTTCTCGAGCGCGTGCCGGTTCTGGGTGTAAAAGACGCCGAGCATCGTCCCGGCGGGGAGCAATGCTGCCGCCACCGCGAACGCGAGAATTCGGCTGCGAAGGCTCTCGAGGCGCGGGAAGGGGAGGGGGAATTTCGCACGCGCGCGCGGCGTCGTCTGCGACGCCGGAGCGGCAGCGTTTATCGTTCCGGGTTCGGATGTGGTGACGGGCATCGTCTATAGACGATTAACGTCTCGATGAGCTACCTCGACCGCGAGCAGAATCGGTGGCGAAACGGAGTTACCGGCGAAACCCTTTAAGGAAACGTTTGGTGCCGATGGAATCACAAACATGGCGCCGAAATAACCCCGAATGATCATCATTCTAACCCTCGATTTTGCAGGGAGTTAGACGCTAGATCCCTCGTTCTCTGCCAGGAGTGGTCAGAGGCGATTGATGTCGGTCAGAGGC
This sequence comes from Gemmatimonadaceae bacterium, assembly GCA_036390195.1. Classification (GTDB taxonomy): domain Bacteria; phylum Gemmatimonadota; class Gemmatimonadetes; order Gemmatimonadales; family Gemmatimonadaceae; genus UBA4720. The sequence goes on along the minus strand of DASWCI010000319.1, from coordinate 214 downwards.
GATTGATGTCGGCCGCCTCCAGAACGTGTCTTGCGTATCCGTTCCGCGCGACTGCAAGCATCGCCCGTCCCAGTTGTTCGGTCGTAGTAATCATCGTCGGTGCGAGCCGGCGCACGATCGGGTAGAGCGGCTTGATGACTGCGTACATCGCGTTGTACCAGCGTGTCGACGATCGAATTCCATGGAGCGGAATCACGGCGCCAGGTCGAAACAT
>DASWCI010000318.1:0-8926 GCA_036390195.1 Gemmatimonadaceae bacterium | reverse complement strand
CTCGCCAACTCGAGCGGTGTCGTCGGCAAGTACCTCACCGACACGACGGGCACCGACGTAGCCGGATTCATCCCGAAGATGATGGATCACGTCCCGCACAATGAGGACGGTGTCGGCGGCGGCCACATCTACATGCCGTGGTGGCTCGACAACAAGAAGCTCGATTTTCCGCGCGGCTATCACATCGAAGTTGGAGGAGGCTTCACGGGGCCGCCCACGTATGGATTCATGGGCGGAATCCAGCGCTATCCGTCCGGCGGAGGCTATGGAAAATCGCTCAAGGACGACTACCGTCGTTACGCCGGCTCATCGGTTTATTTTGCCGGCCGCGGCGAGATGGTTCCGAACGACAAGAGCTACTGTGAGATCGATCCCGTCGTGAAAGACAAGTATGGGATCCCGGTGTTGCGCTTCCACTGGCAGTGGACGGATTACGAATACAACCAGGTTCGCCACATGCAGCGAACTTTCCGTGCGCTCGTAGAGGAGATGGGCGGCAATGTGTTTAGTGCGATGCCCGACCAGACCAAGGGCTACGGCATAGCGAGGGGCGGGGAGATCATCCACGAGCTGGGCACCACGCGCATGGGTGTCGATCCGCGAAAATCAGTCCTCGACCCGAATTGCCGAGCCCACGACGTGAAGAATCTTTTCGTGACGGATGGCGGTCCGTTTGTGTCGCAGGCCGACAAGAATCCTACCTGGACTATACTCGCGCTCTCGATGCGCACCAGCGACTACATCGCGCAGGAACGGAAGCGGGGGACACTCTGATGCAAAGCGAAATCGAGAACCTGGTGAAGGAAGACACGGCACCGGACGCACAAATGGCGGGGAGAGACATGAGCAGGCGCGATGCCGTGCAGCTGCTCGCGTCGCTACCGGTAGCCGCCTTTCTCAAATGGCCGACCGCTGAGCGGGACAAAATCAGACGCTTAGTCGACGATGCGCTTCGCGCAGCGGCGGAGGGGACCCCATACGCGCCGAAATTCTTCACGGCTGCCGAATACCGGACCGTGCGCGTCGTCGCCGATATGATCATTCCGCGTGACGAACGCTCCGGAAGTGCCACCGACGCCGGCGTACCGGAGTTTATGGACTTCACCATGACGGACCGTCCCAACAGCCAAAAGTGGATGAGGGACGGACTCGCGTGGATCGATGCGCAGTCGAATTCGAGATTTGGGAAGCCGTTCGCCGACGCTTCGCAGGCGCAGCGCGAGGCGATAATCAACGACATAGCGTGGCCGGCGCGTGCCCCGGTCAGCATGGGAGATGGCGTTTCCTTTTTCAATCGGTTCCGTGATTTGACGTCCACTGGCTTCTGGACGAGCGAGATTGGCGTCAAGGACCTGAAGTACATAGGCAACCTTTTCGTTCACGAATGGAACGGCTGCCCACCCGCCGCTCTCCAGAAGCTCGGCGTCAGTTACGCCAAGTTCGATCGCAGCAAGCTTCGTCTGACTCCCGACTAATTCCCTCTCCTGACACCGAACCTTTTCGGCGAACGACATGACCACTGAACGGCTCGGCATTGGTTTCGTAGGAAGCGGATTCAATGCCCGATTCCACATCCAATCCCTGACCTCCGTACGCGAAATCGATGTACGCGGAGTCTACAGTCCCAACGAAAAAAACGCCGCTTCATCAGCTGCACTCGCCCGTGAGCTCGACGTCGGCGATGCACGTCCCTACAAATCGATCCGCGATATGGTCGCCGACCCGGCGATCAACGCACTGTGGCTGTGCGGACCGAATCACGCGCGTGTCTCGAACATCGAAGAGATAGTTGGCGCGATCAGGAGCGGCGCCGGGACGCTGAGGGGCCTCGCCTGCGAAAAGCCGCTCGCGCGGAACGTCGCTGAGGCAAAAAAAGTCGTTGAACTCGTGCGCAGCGTTGGCCTCAACACTGGGTACCTCGAGAACCAGCTATTCGCGCCTGACATCACTCGCGGACGAGAACTTATCTGGGCGCGCGGGGCATCTCTGACTGGCCGTCCATATCTCGCGCGCGCCGCCGAGGAGCACAGCGGACCACATATGCCGTGGTTTTGGCAGGGGACGCTGCAGGGTGGTGGCGTGTTGAATGACATGATGTGTCACTCCGTCGAAGTCGTGCGCCATCTGCTAACCAAGCCAGGTTCGCCTCGGTCGTCAATCAAACCGGTGCGAATCAGCGCACACATCGCATCGCTCAAGTGGTCGCGTCCGCACTACGCCAAGCTGCTGTCCGAAACGATGGGCAAGGATGTCGACTACACCAAACGTCCCTCTGAAGATTTTGCGCGCGCGACGATCGAGTATGAATCGGAAAATGGAGAACCGCTCGTAGGTGAGGTTACGACCTCCTGGAGCTTCATCGGTGCAGGGCTCAGGCTGTCCGCGGAGCTGCTCGGCCCTGAGTACTCGATGTCCTGGAACACGCTCGACTCGAGCCTCAAGATGTTCTTCAGCAGGGAAGTAAAGGGGAAGGCCGGCGAGGATCTGGTCGAGAAACAGAACGCGGAGATCGGTTTGATGCCCGTCGTCGCCGAGGAAGCATCAGCATACGGCTACAGCGGCGAAAACCGGCACATGGCTCGCGCGTTTCTCAGCGGTGAGAAGCCGATGCTCACGTTCGATGACGGTTACGAGGTCGTGAAAATTCTCATGTCTGCCTACATGAGCGCTGAGAAAGGCCAGACTTTGGAGTTCCCACCAAACGGGCTCGAGGCGTTTGTGCCGGCGGTGGCGAAAGGGACGTGGAAGCCGAGGGCCTAGCGAACGGATGAGCTAGACCCCATGTTTCAAGGGGTTAACGGGCTGGCACGGCCAATGCTACTGATGAGGTTCGGCCGCTTTCGGGAAAAGAATATGAAACTTGCTCATCTGACCTTCGGTCTTACCCTCGTTGTCGCTGTCGCCGCCTGCACAACTGAGCGGGCCCTTTCGCCGCCGGCTGCGGGGAATTCCCAAACTCTCGCTGTTGGTCCGGCGATGGCGCAGGTTCCGCTCCTCTACGTCGTGGATGGTGTGCGACTTCAGCGCGACCAGGTGCCTTTGCTGACCGGCGAGCAAATCGCGTCTGTCCAGGTAATAAAGGGGCACGCGGCGCTCAAACAGTACGGACCCGATGCATCGTATGGCGTCGTGGTCATCACGACCAAGGCGGCGTTAGCTCCGCATTCATGAGTTTAGAGCAACCGAGTCGAGACATAGTCACAACAAAAAGGGCATCCTGCTGGATGCCCTTTGTTTTTGCAAGCTCAGCGCATTCGACCTGAGTGCGAAGTTCGGCCGCCCTTGCGCATTGGCTCGTGATTCTCAGGCTGGCCGTAGCCACCGCCGCCGGGTTTTTCCCCGCCACCATGCACTTTGTTGACGGTCGCCCACGCGCGACGCTCAGCTTCTTTCTCCGGAACGCCGCGCTCCTTGTACCCCTCTTCTATGTGATCAGCCAGCCTTTTCTCTTTGCCCGTGTATTTCGATTTGTCCCCGCGTGGCATTGTGTCCTCCTGATTTGACTCTGCTTAAGTGGTGCAGATCGTGTACCGCCAATTCGCGATTTGAGCGGACGAGTGGCAGGCCTTTGGATTCAGTGGCATTTTCTTTTCCGCATGAGTTCACCATTCGAGCGTCCGGGGCCGGCGAGACTGCCTCCGATGCCGCGCGCGTTTCGGCGGGTCGTGTTGTGGATTGTTGGCGCGATTTTTTTTGCCTTTATCGTAATTCCATGGTTAGCGAGCTTCGCAACTGACTGGCTCTGGTTCAAAGAGGTCGGTTTTCAGACAGTCTTCGCGACCTCGCTGATCTGGCGAATCGCTCTCTTTTTTTTCGGAGGCGCATTCGCGTTCGCTTATTTCTACGGCAATGTGAGAATCGCGCGCGGCACGGGTACCGGATTTCCTGTGCTGTACGTGAACCGCGGCGACGGCGTAAACGTCGACGTTTCGCGGATGTTCACCAGGCTCTTTTTCCCGGCCGCAGTCCTCCTTTCATTCCTTGCGGCGATCTCGCTTTCGGCATGGTGGCTGACGCTTCTCAAGGGGATTAACGGCGTTCCGCTCGGCACGCGAGATCCGCTCTTCAATCGCGACATCTCGTTCTATCTCTTCCGCCTGCCGCTGATCTCGGGCGTACTAGGGACGCTGATAACTCTCACGTTGCTGTCAGTCGTTGCGACCGCCGCAATGTACTGGTTACGAAACGACATTACGTTGCCACCGCGCCGCGCTTCGGCGAAGCCGAGGGCAGCGCGCCATCTGGGTGGACTTCTCGCGCTGCTCTTCTTGTTGTTTGCAATACGGCTTTGGATCGTTGGCACATCCAGCCTTCTCTTCTCGACTACTGGCCCGCTCGTTGGCGCGAGCTACACCGACATTCACGTCGCGCTGCCGGGGCTGTACATCTCTGCGATCGCGGCTGTCGCAGCCGCGGTATGGATCACTTTCGGCGTCCTGCGCGAAAGGCTTGTCTGGTCGGTCGTCTCTGCCACGGTGTTCTACATCGTGGTGAGCGTGCTCGCACGTGGAGTCGTTCCGGCTGCTTTCCAAAGACTGGTGGTCTCGCCCAACGAGTTGAACCGCGAGACGCCCTATCTCCGCGACCACATCGACGCCACGCGTAAGGCGTGGGGCCTCGACAAAGTCGACGCCAGAGACCTGTCAGGAGAAGTGCAGCTGACAATGGCGGACATAAAGGCCAACGGCGCAACCGTCGACAATGTGAGGCTGTGGGAGCGGGATCTCCTGATGCAGACCTTCAAGCAGCTCCAGGAAATTCGAACGTATTACGACTTTGTATCGGTTGATGACGACCGCTACACGATCGATGGCAGATATCGTCAGGCTCACCTCTCTGTCCGCGAGCTCAACTCCGAGTCACTTCCCACGCGCACCTTCATCAATGAGCGGCTGACGTTCACCCACGGAATGGGCCTGACAATGGCGCCTGTAAATCAGGTAACCACTGAGGGTCTACCAGTTCTGTTCATCAAGGATCTGCCACCGGTCTCGACGATCTCCATCAAGCTGACGCGTCCGCAGATCTATTACGGCGAGCTTACCGACCAGTATGTCTTTGTCGGAACGCGGCAGCAGGAGTTCGACTATCCCGCTGGCGAGAGGAACATCTACACGACCTACAAGGGAAGGGGCGGGGTTCCAATAGGATCGTTTCTCCGACGGGTGTTGTACGCATTTCAGTTCGGATCGCTGAAGATTCTTCTCTCAGACGATATCAAAGGCAACGCGAAGGTTCTCTACCGCCGAAGTATCGTAGAGCGCGCGACGACAGCGATGCCGTTCCTCGACTTCGACAACGATCCGTACCCGATGATCACCGACGCGGGGGAGCTGAAGTGGATTCTCGATGCTTACACTCTCAGCGACGCTTATCCGTACTCGCAGCGCACAGCGGATGGAACCACGTATATGCGTAACAGCGTCAAAGTGGTCATCGATGCATACGACGGCACCGTCGACGCGTACATTGCCGATCCGAACGACCCAGTTGTGCGGACTTACGCAAAAATTTTTAGCGGGATCTTCAAGCCGATCACGGCGATGCCGGCAGACATTCGCCGGCACGTCCGCTACCCGGGCGATCTGTTCAGACTCCAGACGTCGTTGCACGCGACTTACCATATGACGCAGCCCGACGCGTTTTACCACCGTGAGGATCAGTGGCAGATCCCGGGCGCCCTCAACAGATCGACGAACGAAAATCCATTCATGCGCCACATCGTGATGCGTCTGCCCGGGGAGAAAAATCCTGAGTTCATCTTCATGACGCCCTTCACGCCGCGCGGAAAAGACAACCTCGCGGCGTGGATGGTAGCGCGGATGGACGGCGCGAATTACGGCAAGCTGTCGGTGTACCGATTCCCCAAGCAGAGCCTGGTCTACGGGCCCAAGCAGATCGCCAACCGAATCAATCAGGACACCGACATCTCGCGCCAGCTCACGCTTTGGGATCAGCGCGGGTCACAGGTAATCAGGGGCGAGCTGCTCGTGATTCCGATCGAGGAATCGCTGATTTACGTGCAGCCGATATACCTTCGCGCCGAGGGCGGGAACATCCCTGAGCTGAAGCGAGTTGTCGTCGCTCATGAGAACCGCGTCGTAATGGGTGAGACTCTGGAGGAGGGGCTCGACGCTTTATTTGGAGCCGGTGCCGCGGCGCAAACGAGGACGAGCGTTCAGGACTCGCTCAGCACTGTACCAAATGAGCCCGTCGTTAGTGGCGGCGGTGCGGTTCCAGTTCCGTCGCAGGGAGTGGCGCCGTCAGGCGCGGTCAGCGACCTGCTTCGAGAGGCGCAGACGCACTACGACCGCGCGATCGCTGCGCAACGGGCGGGAAACTGGGCGGATTACGGACGCGAAATCGAACAGCTCGGCGCCACGCTCCGCGCTCTCAGGGCGGGAAAGCACTAGAGGAATTCCTCCGTCTTCACCTGCGAGGATGAATCTCACGTCGCCCGCTTGAGAAATTCCTGGACCGCTTTGCGGTAGCTCCGCCCAGTGGTGATTCGTTTGCCATTCCGCAAGATCAGGAGCTGATCTCCCTGATCGAATGGCTGTGCCTCCCGAACCTGCGCAGTGTTGACGATGGTCGAGCGGTGAACGCGCAGGAATCGGTCATGCGGCAGGCGCGCCTCGAGTCTGCTCAGTGGCTCGCGCACATCGTAGGCGACTTCCGCTAGATGAATTCTCGCTAGATCGTCGCGGGCCTGGATCCAGTAGATCTCGTCGGGATCGAGGAAAAGAATCCTGCCGTTCACCTTGACGCCGATCCTGTTTTTTGGCGCATCGAGCTGTCCGACGTACTTGAGAAGAGCGGTTAGCTGCGACGAGACACTTGGTTGCGGCGACTCTCTCAGCCGCTTTTTTGCACGGTCGAGGGTTTGATGAAAGCGAACGTGATCGACGGGTTTGAGCAAATAATCGAACGCGCCGAACTCGAACGCCGAGACCGCGTAGTCGTCGAATGCCGTGACGAAGATCACCGGAGGCATCTTGTCAGTGCCGACTTCAGTTATCACATCGAAGCCGTCCAGCTCCGGCATCTGCACGTCGAGAAATACCAGGTCGGGCTGATTTGCCCGAATTGCCGCAACCGCTTCGAGTCCGTTCTGACATTCGGCTACAACTTCGACATCTGGAACACGCGCGAGGAGCGAGCAGAGTCGCTGCCTCGCTAGCGCCTCGTCATCGATCACCAGAACCCGGAGCGATTGCTCGATCATGACTCGATCGCCGCAGCAGGGGTGGCGTCAACAGGAACGCCGGTTCTGGTCGGTGATAGGCGGCCCAGCCTGAACGGAATGGTGATGCGCACGCTGTAACCTCCTTCTTCGCGCGCACCGCTCTCGAATTCGTGGTTTTCGCCGTACAGGTGAATGAGCCGCGTCGTCGTATTGGTCAGGCCCAAACCGGTCCCACGCGAGCGCACACGCGATCTGCGCGCACGCACGCCCACTCCGTCGTCGAGAATCGTGATCGAGAGCTTGTCGCCCAAACGGCTGGCAGTAACCTGAACATAGCCCGCGCCAGCGCGAGGGCTTATGCCGTGCCGAATCGCATTCTCGACAAGCGGCTGCAATAACAGGCTCGGAACGAGTGCGGCGCGCACTCCATCTTCAATGTTGCAGCTGACAGTGAGTCTGTCCTGGAAGCGCACTCGCTGAATGGCAACGTACCGGTCGAGCAGCCCCAGTTCTCGCTCCAGCGGCACTTCCTGCTCGCTCGAGGTCGAGAGTACCAGTCGCAGAAAGTCGCTCAGCTCAGACACCATCCGCTCAGCGGCCGCTGGGTCCGTTGCAATCAGCGCCATTGCGCTATTGAGAGCATTGAAAATGAAATGCGGATTGAGCTGGAGCTTGAGTGTGTCGAGCTCGGACTGAACGAGTCTTGTTACCACTCGCTGGCGCTCAGCGGACTCCTTGCTCGCTTCGCGTACCAGGTGCTCGACCCACGACGTCGCGTAAGTCGACACGATCCCAAAGACGCCGAGCAGAATGAGTTTCGCAGCTTCGTCGAGCGGGGTAATTCGGGCGAGCGCGACCGCATCGATCGGATTGATCACCAGTGGAACTCGATTCGTTGCCCACAGCCAAACGAGAAGGGCGGTGTATTCCACAAACGCCAGAGCCGAGATAAACGCAGCTTTGCGAACTGACGACGCAACGGGACGACCGGCGAGAACCACGAAATACATCAGGAAGATTGGAGACCTGAGCGCGAGCACGCCCGACTGGGCGACCGCGTAGCCGCCAATAATGGCTGTGACCGCAGTGACGTCGACAACTGGATTTACAGCCGACAGCCAGCTCGGTAGCTCGCTGCGGCGATACCAGATCAGATACTGCGCGACCGTCCACAGCAGTGTCGGAGCGAGCACCAGCACATTGGCGGTGTTGAGCGCCTTTGAGAGGTGTGGCGCGTACATGAGTGCCGCCGCCGTGAGCAGAAACACCACGGCCGCTCTGAGTCCGTTGAGGATTCTCTCCGCGCGGTCGCGCCTGAGTCGGAGACTTTCGGGAGGCGCGAACGCTGAGGTTGCAAATAGCTGCATCAATTGAATCTGTGCGGGGCGAAGTGGCTGGGGTAGCAGGCCGACGAGGTACCTGCTACCCCCGACGCCGGCTTAGTCATGCTCGCCGTCGTCGTGCCGTTATGAACCTCGTAACGATTCGCGATGGGTAGAAAGTACGCCGTTCACAGGTTGAGACGAGCCATTCGCGGGCGAAGGAACACGCGCTCAGGGTGAGCGACTCATTGCGCGCGGTGAAGGACGTTTTATGACGGCTCGCGGTTTGCCGAGTCGCGAACGGCGCGCATGAAATCAGCGAGCTTTGTTTCGTCGAGCTTGCCGTTCGTGCGCAACCCACTGCAGAGATCCACTCCAAACGGCGCCACCTGATCGATTGCCTTTCTCACGTTCTCCG
>DASWCI010000317.1:0-3453 GCA_036390195.1 Gemmatimonadaceae bacterium | reverse complement strand
GCGAATTCGCGCCTATCAGCGAGAGGTTCGGATCGTTTGGGAATTTCTTCGCTCCGAGAGCGGCCGCTTCGGACGCCTTCTGCGGCTGATTCAGCGCCGTGTATGCGGCTACAAGGCGGGTGTAATAGTCCGCTGTAGCTGCCGCGGTGTCAACGCGGACCATCTCGTTGCCGACGTTGATCGCCCCTTCATAGTCCTTCGCGTTAAGGTATACCAGCCATGCAAGATTCAGCAGCGCTGGATCGCCCGGGTTGTTCTGAAGAAGATCGCGCACGAGAGGTATGGCCTGTTGAGCGTGACCCATGGCCGCGTACTCGTTCACGACATCCTGAATGAGTCGGATGTTCGTCGGGTCGGCCGCAGCCAGCGAGCTCAGAACCTCGAGACGCTTGGTCGGTTCGTTCCTCGCCCGGTAGGTCTCAGCGAGCATTCTCAGCGCCGGTATGTTGCGTGGATCATTGGCGCGAACTCGCTCGGCCACCGCAACAACCGAGTCCGGCATCTTGAGAGCGTTGTACGCTTCCGCCAGGCAGACCAAAACAATATTTGCGTTCGGATAGCCAGCCAGCCCCTGACGAGCGGCAGCTACGGCTTCCTGATACTTGCCTTGCACTACGTCGTTGTGGCAGTTCTCCTCGGCTCCCAACTGACGGCGGGCATCTCTGATCGAGCGCGCGACCTGACTGGCCGCATCATCGAGCTTTGCACCCTGCGCCGTCGGTAGAATCTGACCCTTTGTCATGTCGCGGGAGATGATGAGCCGCGAATCGATCTTGTATCCGGTCGGCGTCCGGGTAACGGTGCCCTCGAGGTACTCTGGAGCGCGCACCAGCGTCGCAAGCGCTTTCGCATCGCCGGGGGCCAGGGCTTCCGTCGTGGAATAGCCGGACGATTGCAGGCTGCTATTGATGTCAACCTTCGGTACCACGACCAGATCGCGCAGGTTGGTCTGCTTCGTCAGCTGGCTGCGGATTGCCTCAGCGGCCTGGACTCCCAGATCCTTGTCCGTGCTCTGAAGTGTCGGAATCATTACCCGCGGGCCCGTCTTGGTGCTCTGGGCGAGCACTGGCGAGCCGATGAGCGCGGCAAAGGCGGCGAGAACAAGAGCTGAACTGCGTAGACGTCCCTTCAATGGTATAACCTCCAAATCAGTAAACATTCTTACCCACCTCCTGATCCGTGGGTCCGTTGTTCCTGGTAAATGGGCGAGGAGGGACTCGAACCCCCGACATCCTGCGTGTAAGGCAGGCGCTCTAACCAACTGAGCTACTCGCCCGGTGCAGAATCCGAGCCTGTGTTCTCACCGGAGAATGGCCAGCGGGACCAGCACGCAGTACCCGATAACTAGCAGAATTGGAGCTAGCGTTTCGCCCCCCCGAGCGAGGTCGGCGAAGCCTGCGAGCAACACTAATGTGGCGACTGTCCAATACATCCATGATCGCCGCGGGCCGGAATCGCGCCCTACTCGTGGACCACTGGCAAGATCGGTTTTGGCCATAAGCGTGGTAGTGTAGGGCGCCGCCAAATCCGTGTCAACCCGAGAACGCGGAGTACAGGCTACGGACTAACGGCTGCGGACTGCGGACCAAGTGCATTTGGTCCGCGGTCCGCAGTCCGCAGTTATTTCGCCGCTCGCTTTCCGCCTTGGTAGTGAAGCTCGACCCACTCCCGGTAACTCCCGTCCATAACGGATCGCCACCACTGCTCGTTGGCGATATACCACTTTATCGTCTTCAACAAGCCGGTGTCGAAGGATTCTGACGGTCCGTATCCGGTCTCCAGCGTGGCTTTCATCGCATCGATCGCGTAGCGCCGGTCGTGACCGGGACGATCCTTCACGAACGTTATCAGCTCCGCTGTGTCGGCACCTGTCGCGGCGGGGCACTTCGGAAATCGTCCCCGGATTTCTTGGTCGGCTCCAAAAATCTTGTTGAGGTGAGCGCAGATCGCTTTCACGACATCCAGGTTTTTGCGCTCCGAATTCCCGCCCAGGTTGTATGTCTCTCCCAGCCGACCCTTCTCCAGCACCCTCTCAATTCCGCGGCAGTGATCGCGGACGTAAAGCCAGTCGCGGATTTGCTGGCCGTCGCCGTAGACGGGCAATGACTTCCCGTCGAGCGCATTCACGATCGTGAGCGGAATCAACTTCTCCGGAAAGTGATACGGCCCATAGTTGTTGGAGCAGTTCGTCGTCGTGACGGGAAGGCCGTAGGTATGGTGGTACGCACGAACAAGATGGTCCGAGCCGGCTTTGCTGGCGGCGTACGGAGAATTCGGCGAGTAAGCCGAATCCTCAGTAAATGGAGGCGCGGTCGGACCCAGGTTTCCGTACACCTCGTCGGTCGAGATGTGATGGAACCGCCGGGCTCCGCCTGACCAATCCTCGGTCCAAACTGCGCGTGCCGCCTTCAGCAGTTCGTGAGTGCCTCTGACATTCGTGTCGATAAAGGGATCAGGGCCATGAATGGACCTATCCACATGCGATTCAGCGGCGAAGTGCACAATCGTGTCGATTCCTTCACGCTTGATGATGTCGCGCACCTTGTCACCGTCGCGGATGTCGCCTTTTAAGAACTTGAAGCGCTCATTTTTTGCGAGAGACTCCAGACTCGCCAGATTTCCGGCGTAAGTCAGCGCGTCGAGTCCTACGATAGTGTCGCCTGGACGATGCTCCGCCCAGAAATGCACGAAGTTGGAGCCGATGAATCCAGCCGCACCCGTTACCAGCATCCTACGCATTTTGGTTCGTTTCCTCGTTGATGTTGCGTTGCTCCGTGAGTGCTGAGCGATGGAGCATCGGCAGTGTCGCCCTTTGGTTTGCGCGCTCGCCAAATGGCTCGGCGAACGATATGTCTGCGGTCCTCATGCGCCAATCTCTCCCGACCGCGCAACGCACAAATCGCTGATCAGCGGCGCGATTTTGGTGACTGGCGCAATCCGGTCGGCGCCGGCAGCCGCAAGCGCCGCCTGCGGCATTCCGTAGATGATCGAGCTCTCGCGGTCCTGTACTATCGCTTTTCCGCCGGCGGCTCGAATCCGCCGCAAGCCCTCCGCGCCGTCGCGTCCCATTCCGGTGAGCACTACTCCGATCGCGGAGCGACCGAAGACGTCGGCGACGGAGAAGAAAAGCGGATCGGCGGCAGGCCTGACGCCCCACATTGCCGGAGAAGTATCGAGGCGAATTGAAGCACTTCCTGTCTCGCCTCCCACAGTCATGTGGTATCCGCCCGGTGCGACGTAGACACGATTTTCCCGCAGCAGCTTACCATTCATCGCCTCGCCGACCCAGAGTGGGCTCATTGTGTCGAGTCGCTCTGCCAGGAGCTTCGTGAACTCGCGCGGCATGTGCTGAACAATCACGACGGCGGCCCCCAGATTCTCCGGCAAGTGCGGTACGATCTCAGCCAGTGCGCGGGGACCACCGGTTGAAGAGGCGATTGCCACCACTCTTGT
>DASWCI010000316.1:0-2792 GCA_036390195.1 Gemmatimonadaceae bacterium | reverse complement strand
TAAGGCGCTCGTCGGTAAGCTCAATACCGACCACTCGGCCCGAATCGCATCAGGTTTCAACATTCGCGGGATTCCGACGACCATTGTCTTCCGGGCTGGTAAGGAGGTCGCCCGTCAATCGGGCGCTGTACCGCTGGAGGGTTTAAAACAACTCATGGCAAGGGCCGGCGTCCTGATCTGACGCTTGCTGCCTCCTGCTTACGAAATCGGCGGACCTTTGAGTACCGCTTCCACTGCCGATGCCAGCTCCTGCCCAGAAAATGGCTTGTTCAGGAAATTAGCGCCGAGGGGGACGCCGGTCCTTGCATCCTGATCAGCGTAGCCAGACATGAAAAGGGCGCGCAGGCCCGGTCGGGTGGGCGCGAGTCGCTCTACCACTTCGGGACCTCGCAATCCCGGCATATACATGTCGGTAATCACCAAATCGATTTTGCCCGGGTGGGCGGCTGCGACTTGCAAGGCCATCTCGCCGTTTTCCGCCTCAAGCACGTTGTACTTCGCCCGCCGCAGAATCTTGAGCACGATAGCGCGAACTGATTGTTCGTCGTCGACGAGAAGGATCGTTTTCTTTTGTTCGGCGTCCGGCGCCTTCATTGGTGGTTATTTTACGGGGTGGAATTGAGAGAAAAGCTATCCCGCCGATGACGCTTATCGCCAGAACTTTCTGGTGCGGCAGTAACGCAACAGGTGGACGTGTCGAGAGGCGGTAGGGGGAGTTTACGTGCCGGCCGTCGGCAGTGTTGCGTCGGCGCAACAGTTCTGTCGCTGTCGCCCCGGCTCTGGGGCAAATGCTCCCGACGTCCGAGGCGTTGTTGCACATTGGAGCGGCTTAACTTCTTTTTTGACGTGTCGTCGCAAATGCGGAGGTAGAGAAACTCACTATTGCTGAACTAAAACGTTTAGCTAGGTTTTGTCCCGTCGATCACGAAGTTTCGCGCAACAACTTTGTCCACAATGCACAGCACGACGGGGATCAAATGAGCACTGCCCTGGCCCGAAAGGATTTCCGCGCAGCTTCAGAATCGACCCCGTACAGTCCCGCCACCGAAAGAATGCGCGCTCTCATCGTTGACGACGACCGGACCCTTCGAGAAGGTTGTGCCAGCGTGCTCCGCGCCGAAGGAATCAACGTTGAGGTCACGGCGCGCGGCGAAGAAGCAATCCAGATGATCCACCGATCGCGCTTCGACATCATGCTCGTTGATGTCTATCTGGAGCCAGTCTCGGGGATCGACGTTCTCAAGGCGGTGATGGCGACTTCGCCAAGCACGCTGGTTGTGCTCATGACCGGCAACCCGAGCGTCGACTCGAGCATCGAGGCGATGCGAATCGGGGCGTGGGATTACTTGCCCAAGCCCTACTCCGGAACTCAGCTCCAGCTGTTGGTTGGACGCGCCGCGCACACGGTTACGGCGAGGCGGGAGCGGGAGACACCGCCCGGCGAGTCCCTCGCGCTGGGAGCCGAGGGCTCTCTTCTCTTGGGAACATCGCCGGCATTCAAGAACGCGACGGAGCTCGCTCGGAGAGCGGCACCAACGAACGCATCAGTCATGATCGTCGGCGAAACAGGAACCGGGAAAGAAGTCATCGCCCAATACATCCACCAACACAGCCGTCGTGCCAGAAAGCGGCTGGTGCCAATCAATTGCGCCGCGATCCCCGAGCAGTTGCTCGAGTCCGAGATGTTCGGCCACCGCAAAGGAGCGTTCACCGGTGCCGACCGCGAAAAGATGGGACTCCTCGAGCTCGCGAACGGCGGAACGCTCTTTCTCGATGAGCTGAGCGAAATGTCGATGCCACTGCAGGCGAAAATGCTGCGGGTGTTGCAGGACGGTATAGTGCGCCGCGTGGGAAGCGAAGAAGAGGACGCTGTCGTCGACGTTCGCTTCGTTTCCGCGACAAATCGTGATCCGCGCGATGCGATAAGGAGTAAGCAGCTTCGTGAGGATCTGTACTATCGTCTGAACGTCGTGCAGGTAGCGATTCCTCCGCTGCGCGAACGAGTGGAGGATATTCCCCTCCTCGCGAACCACTTCCTTCGCGTGTTCTGGGGCCGCCACCGTGCGGCTAAGGATGCCGTTCCATCGTTCAGTGAGGACACGCTCGACTTTCTCTCGTCGCGTCCGTGGCGCGGCAACGTACGCGAGCTGCAGAATTTCGTCGAGCACGTGACGATTCTCGCGCAACCCGGCGCCAAGATTCAGATCCACCACCTGCCGCTCGACCAAGAGGTTGATCTCGGTGCTGTGAGTAACGGCCAGGGAATTCTGCCATCGAGCGAGGCCTATCATGTCGCAAAGGAGCAGGTGCTCGCCACGTTCGAGAAGAACTATGTCACGCGCCTGGTCGCGCGTGCGTCGGGCAACATGTCGCGCGCGGCGCGGCTAGCGAGTGTCGATCGCACAACCCTTTACCGGCTGCTCGAGCGCCACGGATTCCGACGGGACTTCAGTGAGTCGGCGGCTTCGGGCGACCAACTTTCAGAGCGCATGCAGAGTGGCGAGAACGATCAGCCGCTGCTCTCGGACATTCCGCCAGCATAGCTCCCGGAACGTTGCGTGTGTGACCGTCGCACTCGACCGTTGCGTCGCCGCAACACCCCCGCCTGGCGAACACTCGTAACTCGTTACGGCAAAAGACAATCAGCATGGGCGACTAATTGCGTTACCGGCGCGCGTTCCACCAGGGATTGCCGGAATTTCATCTAACAATCGCTCTCGAGAATGCGCGTTAGCTCTCCGCTGCCTGAGTTCGCCGTGGCACCACAGCATGCCGGTTCCATGGCGGCAACA
>DASWCI010000315.1:0-2896 GCA_036390195.1 Gemmatimonadaceae bacterium | reverse complement strand
CGGTAGCGATTGGAAACTCGCCATCGGTCACGCTCTCAATCAGGGCACGCCGCCAAAAACATCACCCAAAAAGAAACGGCGCTCGAAATGAACGCCGTAACGAAGTGGGTTAAGCGATGGACAGGCGGTCAATTCTTTGTGTTCACGCTTGCCATCGTGTTGCTCTGGTTTATGAGCTACGTTCGTTTCACCGCCACGAAAACAGTCAGTGATACTTGGCGGCTTTCTCTGTTGGCTTCGCTCGTTGCATGGTTTGTCGCTGCGTGGGTGTGGTTCGGGAGGAGACGCAATGATTGAAGGTTGTGCGTCAAGTCCCTACTTCCGCCCTCTGGACGCAAACCGCACAACGCCATACATTTAGCTATGGCAACCACAACTCGGCCATCGACTGAGCCCGCTTCCCCGGCAAAAGCCGGAAGCGGGCTTTCGCGCATCAAGGGGTCGCCCGCCGCCGAACCAGGCGTACCTCGAGTCAGAGGTGATATCGTCCTCACCTTCGATGACGTCCTTCTGACGCCCCGACATTCGCTGGTTCATCCCAAAGACGTCAGCACGACCTCGCTGTTCACTCGAGGGATCACGCTGGGCGTACCGTTCTCCTCGGCGGCAATGGACACCGTGACCGAGTCAGACATGGCAATGGCGATGGCCAGGGCGGGCGGCATCGGCGTCATTCACAAGAACATGTCGATCGACCGCCAGGCAGCCGAAGTCGATCGAGTGAAGAGATCAGAGAGCGGCATGATACTCAATCCGATCACGCTCTCTCCTGACGGAACTCTGCGCGAAGCTGTGGCTCTGATGAAGCGCTTCAAGATCTCCGGTGTGCCCATCGTCAATCGCGATGGTCAGCTCGTAGGGATCATCACCAATCGGGACCTGCAGTTCGAGCGCAACCTCGACCGGCCGCTCCGCGAGGCGATGACGTCGAAAAATCTCGTTACTGCGCCGATGGGTACTACGCTCGATGAAGCCGAGGCTATACTCGGCAAGCACAGAATTGAAAAGCTGCCGGTGGTGGACAACGACGGAACTTTGCGCGGGCTGATAACGGTCAAGGACATTCACAAGCGTCGTGAATTTCCGAACTCCAACAAGGATCAGCACGGACGTCTTCGTGTGGCGGCGGCTATCGGCGCCGCGAACTATCGCGATCGCGCACGCGCGCTGGTTGACGCAGGAGTAGACGTGCTGGTCGTCGACACTGCACATGGCCACTCCGAAGGCGTGCTCGAGGCGACGTCGGTGGTTAGGGAGATGTTCCCGGACGTCCAGCTGGTCGCCGGCAATATCGCGACGCGCGAGGGAGCGAGAGCGCTGGTCGAGCGCGGAGTCGATGCAGTCAAGGTTGGCGTTGGCCCCGGCTCGATCTGCACGACGCGCGTCGTCACCGGTGTCGGAGTTCCGCAGCTCACCGCAATCTTCGATGCCGTCGAGGGGGCCGGCGACGTACCGGTTATCGCCGACGGCGGCATCAAGTACTCGGGCGACATAGTCAAGGCGCTCGCTGCCGGCGCGTCGAGCGTGATGATGGGATCCATGCTTGCCGGCACCGAGGAAAGTCCCGGCGAATCTCTTCTGCTCGAGGGTCGCCGCTTCAAGATGATTCGCGGGATGGGAAGTCTCGCCGCGATGCAGGATGGAAGCGCCGACAGATATTTTCAGGAAGGCGAGATGTCCGCAAAAAAATTCGTCCCGGAGGGAATCGAGGGGCGCGTTCCGTACAAAGGTCCGGTGAGCGATGTGCTCTTCCAGATGGTGGGCGGTCTGCGCAGTGGAATGGGCTACGTCGGCTGCTCTGACATCGAGCAACTTCGCACGGAGGCTGAGTTCGTCCGCATCACGGCGGCGGGACTGCGCGAGTCGCACCCGCACGACGTCACCATCACGCGAGAGGCGCCGAACTACTCTCTGTAGCAGAAGTTTCCTTGACATCCCTTTGGGCGTCATCACAACTTCTGGCGCCTCTGCAGTGTCGAACGTTTCAGAGTCCCGGCGTCACACTACCCACGCATTCGGAGCTTTCTAATGGGCTTATGGACGAAGAAAAGCATCGCTGTCCTGCAGGCTGAGGCGGCTGGTGAATCCACGGAACACACGCTCCGACGCGCGCTTGGCGCGCTGAACCTCACGACGCTGGGTATCGGCGCGATCATCGGCGCCGGAATCTTCGTGTTGACCGGAACTGCAGCGGCGCAGTACGCAGGACCCGCAATCGTCATCTCCTTCATTGTATCCGGATTGGGATGCCTTTTCGCTGGCCTCTGCTACGCCGAATTCGCGAGCATGATCCCGATCGCCGGCAGTGCGTATACCTACGGCTATGCGACCCTCGGCGAGTTCATCGCCTGGATCATCGGTTGGGACCTGATTCTCGAGTACCTGTTTGGCGCTTCGACAGTCGCCGTTGGTTGGTCCGGATACTTCTCGGCATTCATGGATCAGATCGGGCTGCACATGCCGACTGCGTTCACCAGCAGTCCGTACCAGTATTACGATGCGGCGGATTACGATAAGGTGACGAATGCTCTCATTCATCCTGCCGGTTTCTCGCACACTGGTGCGATAGTCAATCTGCCGGCAATGGCGCTTATTGCCCTGATGACGACGCTGCTCGTCATCGGCATCAAGGAGTCGGCCCGCTTCAACAACTTCATCGTGATCCTCAAGGTCACGATCGTTTTATTGGTTATCGGTTTCGGCTTCATGTACGTCAACCAGGCGAATTGGCATCCGTTCGTTCCCCCGAGTCAGGGGTTCGGACACTACGGTTGGAGCGGAATCGTGCGCGGTGCCGCAGTAGTGTTCTTCGCCTACATAGGATTCGACGCGGTCTCGACGGCGGCACAGGAAGCGAAGAACCCGCAGCGAGACATGCCGATAGGAATTCTCGGAT
>DASWCI010000314.1:0-2937 GCA_036390195.1 Gemmatimonadaceae bacterium | reverse complement strand
ATGCTGCGGACCAATCGCGGCCTGACACGAAATCCACCATTCGCAAACGGGGCGTAGGCAGTGACGAGCTCGATCGGCGTCACTTCAGCGGTGCCGAGCGCCATCGAAGGAACGTTAGGAAGCTGGCTGACTATTCCGTTCCGGTGAGCGACATCGATGATCCGTGGAATTCCGACGGCCTGACTCACCCGCACCGTCGCGGAATTTGCCGATTTTATTAGTGCCTTTCGGAAAGTGATGCGTCCCGAGTAGTCGTCGTTATAGTTTGCCGGCGACCAGACACTGTTGCCCTGCTTCACGTTGATCGGATCGTCGTCGACTTCGGATGATGGCGTGTACCCGGCTGCCATCGCCGCTGCATAAACGAAGGGTTTGAATGCCGATCCGGGTTGGCGATGCGCGAGGAGGGCGCGATTGAACGTTCCACGCTCGTATTGTCGTCCGCCGCTCAGAGCGCGGATATCACCGTTGCGTGGATCGATTCCCACCATCGCGCCTTGTACGAGTGCGCGACGACCGGCTTCTGATTGGATTGCCGATGCTTGCCGTCGAATTGCGCGATCGGCAGCGAGTTGGGCGTTACGATCGAGTGTCGTCCGAACGGTGAGATCGATAATGTCGGCAGTGCCGCCCTGGATGATCGAATCGACGAGCTGGCGCACCGCGTCGAGCGCGTAGGAATCGTTTGGATCCTTTGGTCTCCACTCGTCGCGCGCGATTCGCAGCGGCTGTGCCTGAAGTCCCGGCAATCTGTTCGCTGAGACATATCCTTCCTTCACCATCAGGCCCAGCACGAGATTGCGTCGAGCAAGCGCACGCTCTGGGTGTCGGCGAGGCGTATAAACGGAAGGGGCTTTGGGAAGCGCTGCGAGCATGGCGGCCTCAGGCAGTGTGAGCTGCCTGGTGTTTTTGCCAAAGAGATCCCTGCTCGCCGCCTCGACTCCATACACGCCATTCCCCATGTAAATGACGTTGAAGTAGAGCTCCAGGATTTGCTGTTTGGTGAGAGAGTGCTCGATCAATCGAGACAGCCGAAGCTCGATGAATTTTTGTCGCAGTGATCTGGCAGGATATCGTCGAACGGCGAAGGTATTTCGCGCCACCTGCATTGTGATGGTGCTGAACCCTTCCCGCGTCCGGCCGGCGCGGAGATTCGTCGCGAGCGCGCGGAAGAATCCTCGCCAGTCGAGTCCGCCGTGCTGGTAGAAGCGCCTGTCTTCCGTTGCGATAAAGGCCTGCTGGACGAACTCCGGGACATCCCTTTTGAGGTCGATGTTGAGTCGACGAACGACCTCGAGCCTGCCCATCAATCGGTTGTAACGGTCGAGGATGCGGCCGCCCTGGTCGGGCTGAAAGGTCTGAATAGCACGAGGCGTGGGGCATCCCTCGAAACCGCACGTGATCAGCCACACGTCGGTGAAGTAGACCGTTAGAATACAAATTGCGAATAGGCCGAGCAGGATCTCGCGCCGCCTCGCTCTTATCTTCAACAACAAGTCGGAAAAATGTATCGGTCTGTCCTCGTTTCTTTCGTTCTCGTCGCCACCGCCGCCACTGCCGCCACCGCTTGCAAGGGTAGTGCGCGGTCTGCCTCTGCCGCGAACAGTAATAACGCCCCCTCGAGTACGGTGGCGAGCACGCCAGCCCAAAGCGCTAGCACATCAGACACCGCAGGCACTGCTGCGGGTCCAATTTCCACTACGCAGAGGCCAGCGCCAGGTTCCGCTGCCAGTACGACCGGGTCCGGTGTAACCCCCGCGTCAGCTTCCACGCCAGGGCCGGCAGCTTCACCGAATCCCAATCGCGTGCCCAACGAGATGGGACGAATAATGGTGTTGGAATATCACGTCATCACCGATCACAACGCCGATTACGCGCGTGAGCGCGGGCAGTTCCGGAAGGATCTCGAGCTGCTGTACAATCGCGGATACCGACCAGTGAATATGTCGGATGTGCTGGACAAAAAACTCGACCTTCCGCGTGGAATCTCGCCGGTCGTATTTGTGTTTGATGATGCTTCGCCGGAGCAATTCCGCTACATCGAGAACAACGGCAAGCTCGAGATAGATCCCACCAGCGGTATTGGCATCTGGCTGGATTTCAGGAAGACACATCCGGACTGGAACAACAAGGCAGTGTTTTGTCTCCTCTCTGGTGCGAACGCGGGCCACAACTTCTTCGGCGATCGCGGAATTCAGGGACAGAAGTCGCAGTGGCGATTCCAGAAGGTGAAGTGGCTTGCCGACAACGGATTCGAGTTGTGCGATCACACTCTATGGCACGCCCAACTGAACAAATATCCGGACGCGTTCGTGCAGGAGCAGATCGCGCGCAATGCCCTAGCGATCGATTCGGCGGTGCCGGGTTACAAGATCAGGGCGATGGCGTTGCCGCAGGGGTTGTGGCCGAAGAATCGCGCGCTGGCGAGTCACGGATCGTGGATCAATCCGAAGACTGGCAAGACTGTGACGTACAGCTGGCCGGTGGTGTTCGAGGTCGCGGGCGGTCCGATGCGGAGTCCGTACGATCCGGCTTTCAATCCCGGAGCCACGCCGCGCATTCAGGTCATTGGCAACGCGATCGAGGCCAACATGAACAAGCTCGAGCAATCGGGCAACATGTACATCTCCGACGGCAATCCCTCCGTCGTCGCGCGTCCAGCTCCCGGTGCTGCTGTCGCTGCCAAGCATTAGCTGACAGTTAGCGTCATCGCCGGTCAGTCGGGCGAGGGGTCCTCTCCGGACCCTGCCCGCTATCGCGGGCACCCGCGCTCGCTTGGTCGGAGCCCCTAACAGCGCTCCCTCGCTCTGCTCGGTCGCGGGTCTCCTCCTCGCGCTCGCTTTGCAAAGCGCCTGCGAGGACCCCTCGCCCTCCTTCCCAACAGGATCGTAACTGCTGCGGGCTTCGCGCCGCTGATGGCATTTGCCGGGTCCGGCG
>DASWCI010000313.1:0-3461 GCA_036390195.1 Gemmatimonadaceae bacterium | reverse complement strand
CTGAATCGTCAGAAGGGCACGCTGTGCGGTGGCATTCGCGAGCTCGTAACGCGCAGCTTGCAGTTGTTGCTCCGCATCCTGATACAGTTTCTTTGATGTCCCCTCAACGGACAGCAAACGTTGCTGCCGCTCAAACGCACGCTGCGCAAACTCGACGCTTTGACGGGCCTTCTCGACCTGCACATCGGCCACGCGGCTATCGAGTTGAAACAGTGTCGCGCCCTTTTGCACACGTTCACCCTCCACGGCGCGCGATTCTGCCACCAATCCGGCCACTGGCACCCCAATCTTCGCACTCGCCGGTGGCTCACCGCTTGTCGCCGGCCGTGGTTCGACGGTACCAAATCCATTCACATACGCGTGGAGGGTCGTGCGTACCACCTTGCCCAGCATCACGGAGGCTTCGGCCGCCTGCGCCTGTTCGGGCCGGTCAGCGGTAACCGATCGCCGGGTCAAGATCACCGCGCCAACTGCGACTACCAAGATTCCAATCGCCGCATATCCTATTCGTTTGGTTTTGGTGGTCATGGTCGCTTTCCTTCCGCTAGTCGAGGATTCGTCAACACAACATTTTCAAATCCCAACGGGCTCTGCATGGCATCCTCGAGAGCGCCAGCGGCTGTGTCTGCCTGGAGCTGAGCGTCCGATTGCGCGGCTTCCGCAGCCACGACTTCGAGCTGCGCCGTCAGGACATCCTGTCGCGACACGTCCCCAAGCTCGTAGCGCACTCGCGCTCGCTGCTCCTGCTGACGAGCAGTTCCCAGAAGCGACTTCGCCGTTGCGAGCTTCTGTCGCGCGGCCGTCAGCGTCGCCATCGCTTCGCTGACTTGCCGAAGGGCGGCAGCTTGTACACTGACCATCCGCCCCGCCGCTTGCTCCCGGTGCGCTTGCGCCTCAGCGATCGGGCCCCGATTCTGACTCAGGATCGGCAGCGTTATGCCGGCCGCTATTGTGTATTTATTGTCCGTCTGATCGAGCTGGTATCCCGGGCCCAACTGAATATCTGGGTACTGCCGCGCGACTTCGAGTTGAAGTGCCGATTGGGCGGCCTCATAGTCAGACAATGCCGCAAGCACATCGGCACGGCTGACCAGCGCCTGCCGTCGCGCTTTGTCGTCGGGAATCTGTGTCCCTGACATTTCAGCGGCATCAACGAACTTAGCGAATCGTTCGAATGATTCGGAGGGAAGCCCGAGGGCATCCGCCAGCGCAGTCCCCGACAGCGCTCGCTGAAAGGCCGCTTGATCCGCGGCCAGCCTGATGTTTGCGGCCGCCAGCCTCGCCTGAGTGACCTCGAACGGGGTAATCGCGCCCTCGTTCAGTTGCCGCTCGAGCAGTTGAACGATCTGGTCCTCCAATGCTACTTGGCGCGCGAGAATGTCTTCCGCGCGTCGCGCCGCTACAAAATCCTGCAGCGTGCGCCGGACGCGGACGTGGACCCGCCAGGCGACATCCACAATGCGAAGCTGGTCAGCCTGCAGCCTGTGCCGGGCTCCCGCGAGGCGATAGCCGCGCTTCCCCGCGGCCTCGATTGGAATCTGCAGCCCCAGGCCTGGAATCCAAGGGGGCGGTGTCGTGGTGTCGATGCCCAGCGCAGGCACCACCTGCGGATTGGGCCGCTCGCCAGCTGTGATTACGCCTCCACTCGAAACCGCAGCCGCGGCTCGGGCTGCGTCGAGGTCCGGATGAAAATAAAACGCGATTAGCGTCAGTGCACGTAAATCCCATCGCGGAGGATCCGTGAGGACCACGTGGTTGGTTTCTAAAAATGACTTAAGCTGGGGGTCATCAATCGATCGAGCTTCGATCGTCGACAGCGTTCCTGCGGGCGTCAGAGGTTTTGCACGATAGTGGACGCAACCTGCGAGGATGCCGATCGCACTCCATCTAACGGCAACTGCTATCAGCCGCTTGCAAATCCACAGTCGTTTCACGTTCCTCTAACCTATACCTTTCCCTGTCCTTCAGGCGACACCGGCGGCTGGATTCTTAGACAAACAGAGGGACTCGCGCGCGGAGCACGGAATAACTCTAAGTTAGCACAACCCCAACCACCCACTTTCCAGACTTCCTGGTCGAGATTACCTAAGATTTCAGATCGTCCGACGGCGCGTCGATGCGCCTTTATCGATTGGGCTAGTCGTTAGAAGTGGCCGCAATCGGCGTTCGATTCGAGCTACCATGCGACAACTCCCGGATTGTTTGAATGCTAAGTCCAGGAGGAGCGCGTGGTGTAGAAAAAGCTGAACTCTACGGGAACGTTGATTCAGACAACAACAACCACGGAGGCTCCTCAAGGACATATGTATTACATCGGGCTAGATGTTCACAAGAAGACGATCAGCTACTGCGTCAAGGATGCGAGTGGTCAAGTTCACCGAGAAGGCAAGGTTGGGGCAACACGCTGGGAACTCGACGGCTGGATGAAGACGCTTCCGCAACCCTGGACGGTGGCGATGGAAGCCACGATTTTCACCGGCTGGATTTACGATCATCTACTTCCACACGCTCAGCAGGTGAAGGTGGCGCATCCGCTGATGCTGCGCGCTATCGCTGCGGCGAAGAAGAAGAACGATCGGATCGATGCCGGGAAGATCGCCGACTGCCTGCGCTGTGACTTCCTGCCGGAGTGCCACATGGCATCGACCGCCATTCGCGACCGACGCCGAACCCTGCGCTACCGCCATCTGCTGGTGCGCCAGATGGTGCAGATGAAGAATCGCATCTCCGGTCTGCTGATGGCGTTGATCGCTCGCGGAGCGAAGAGCCCGAAACTTCGAACAGAATGCTCGTAACGTTCCACGATATGTTGGGCCCACCGCTCCACAAACTCTTCCTTTGAGCATTGCACTTCAACCTTGCGGTGCAACTTTTTGTCCTTGTACCAGAACGTGACTGTTTGGTCGGTAATAACGGTAATGCGATGTTCTGCGATGGGGGGCCGTCTGGTGTATCGGCCCGCATATTTGAGAAAATGCTACGAACCTTTCGCGAACTCCTTCCATCCGCAGCTTCCACGCATACTTCCAACGTTGTAACTCTGGAATTCAGTAAAGCATGTAGACCATTGATTTCTTCGCGGTAGCTCCCTACTGGGAATCGGTGCGTGATTGGTTTATTTGACGGATATTGCGTTGGCTTCTGGGTATACACAATGCTGCGCTAGACTCTGTTCCGCATCCAACTGGTTCGACGAGACTTAATGACCCCAAAAAACGGACAATCCATCAAACCAGGCGAGCGGACAAATCCCGAAGGAAAACCGGTAAGAAATATTCTCCTTCTTTCCATTCCGGATTGCGAGTACCAGTTGGTTCGGCCTCATTTGGAGTTTGTGGAGCTGCGATACCGCGCCACCCTCCACGAACCGAACCAACAAATTGGCTTCGTCTACTTCCCGAACGGAGGAGTCGTTTCAATTGTCGTCGCCATGGCAGATGGAAACACGGTCGAAGCAGGCA
>DASWCI010000312.1:0-12997 GCA_036390195.1 Gemmatimonadaceae bacterium | reverse complement strand
TAGTTGTTGGCCGCGGCGCTCAGGAGATGCTGGCTGAGCGAGAGGACACGCTGCACGTGTTCTGCTACGCGCCGCGCAAGGCTCTGATCGCGCGCACGATGCAACGAGAAGGCGTGAGCACGGAAGAAGCCGCGAGTCTAGTGGATGAAACGAACAAGCGACGAGACCAGTGGGTGCGCCTGCACTGGGAACGGGACCGACGCGCTCATGAGAATTACGATCTCAGTGTCAACACGGAGCGACTGGGAATCGAGGGCGCAGCGGATCTGATCGTGATCGCCGCCAAGAAGCGATTCGGAGTCGGTTAGCGGCCAAAGAAATCACATGGTCGCACTCTCGGAATCAGCCAAGGAAAAAAAGGCGGACCACGTCGCTCGCTGTAGTTGGGCCCGAACTCCACTGATGATCGCGTATCACGATACCGAGTGGGGTGTGCCGGCCCACGACGACCGAATTTTATTCGAGTTTCTGACTCTCGAAGGTGCGCAGGCTGGTCTCAGCTGGGAGACGATTCTCAAAAAGCGCGAGTCCTATCGCGATGCATTTGCCAATTTTGATCCGGCGCGAGTAGCGCGCTTCACCCCGGCACGAGTGGAACGTCTTCTTCGCAATCCCGGCATTGTCCGTAATCGGCTCAAGGTTGTCAGCACGGTCCAGAACGCCAAAGCGTTTCGCGCCGTCCAGAAAGAGTTCGGTAGCTTTGACTCCTACATTTGGGGTTTTGTCGGCGGAGCGCAACGCGTGAGCAGATGGACAGCGCTGCGAGAGATTCCGCCCCGTACTCCGGAATCAGACGCAATCAGTCGCGATTTGCTCCGTCGTGGATTCAAGTTTGTCGGATCGACCATCTGTTACGCGTTCATGCAGGCAGTAGGTCTCGTCAACGATCATACAGTTGATTGTTTTCGGTACTCAATGCTCGACGCGAGCTTGCGCTGAGTGGCCGACGAACGATGGACCACGGTCGACCAGTACATCACCGAGCTCGTGGTGCAGCCGGATGCAGTACTCGATGCGGCTTTGGAGGCGAGCATTGCGGCGGGTCTACCCGAAATAAGCGTCGCGCCCAGTCAGGGTAAGCTCTTATGTCTGCTCGCACGAATTCGACACGCGGGCAGAATTCTGGAGATCGGTACACTTGGAGCCTACAGCACGATCTGGCTGGCGCGAGCCCTTCCGCCGAGCGGGCGCCTGGTCACGCTCGAGTCTGATTCGTCGCATGCCGCAGTCGCTCGAAGCAACATCGCGCGCGCTGGTCTGAGCGGTGTCGTTGATTTGCGTGTTGGTCTGGCGCTCGACACACTACCCGCGCTCGCGGCCGAAGGCCAAAGGTTCGATCTGACCTTCATCGATGCCGACAAACCAAACATCCCGAAATATTTCGAGTGGGCGATCAAGCTCTCGAACCCCGCAGGCTTGATCATCGTTGACAATGTCGTGCGCGATGGCGCTGTTGTCGACGCGACCAGCGAGGACGCCAGCATACGCGGAGTCCGGCGTTTCAACGAGCTGCTCGCTGGTGACAAACGCGTCAGCGCGACGACGATTCAGACTGTCGGCAGCAAGGGCTACGATGGTTTCACAATCGCACTTGTTGAATGATGATCGCACCTACAACTACGATCGCGACACTTTGGGGCATCTGGCTCCTCGGTTGGCTGATCACCGCGCGTGCAACCGCGAAAAGCGTCGTAGAGCAACCTGGATCTTCGCGACTCGCTCACTCGCTGTTCATGTTGATTGGTGCGCTTTTACTTTTTTTTCGCCCGAGGGGTCTCGGCGGTCTCATGCAACCCCTGTTGCGTACACCTTGGATCGGCTGGGCCGGCGTTGCTTTGGTAGCGATCGGCCTTGGTTTTGCCGGCTGGGCGCGATTCCATCTCGGTAGGCTGTGGAGCGGACGGGTAACGCTCAAGGAAGACCACGCGATCATTCGGACTGGTCCTTATGGGATCGTCCGCCATCCCATCTACACCGGCCTGGTGTTGGCGCTCGTCGGTACGGCCCTGGCCCAGGGCACGGTCCCCGCCTTGGCAGGACTCGTCCTGATTGTGATCGGCCTGTTAATCAAGATTCGTCAGGAAGAGCGGCTGCTCACCGATCATTTCGGCGCCGCGTACGAAGCATATAGAGCAGACGTGCGGGCGTTGATCCCTTACGTTTGGTGATCGGGTTCCACCAGGAGCGCCGAGCCCTCCCGATGATCCGCATCTCCTTCCACGAGTAATGCCAACTCGCGCGCGCACCAGCGCTGCGCTGCGATTATCGCCGCGTCATCGCCGCTCGTGTCTGCGTGCTCGATGAGAAGCACAGCCGCTTCAGTACGCGCTATCGCATAGGAGAACGCTCGGGCGCCTGTTTGTTGGAACTCCTTACCTGAACGACTCGCTCGCATCGCGTATACCTCAACGCGCTGCACGGACGTCGCGACGCGCTCCACCGATGGTCCCAGACCAGGCTCCTGAATTGCTTTTAGCCGGCGCCGTACATCCGAGGTCCACGCGCTGAGCGCGTCGGCACGCTCGATAGCGCGCAATGTATCCAGACTCAGGACGTTCGTAGTTCCCTCCCAGATTGAGAGCACCTGCGCGTCTCTCAGCAGACGTGGAATTCCAGTGTCTTCCACGTAGCCGGCGCCTCCGAACGCTTCGACCGCTTCACTGGCGACCGCGATCGCCTGCTTCGCCGTGTAAAGCTTCGCTATAGGAATCAGGAATCGCAGCAATTGCAGCTCTGACTCGCTGGCTTCGCCACTTTCTTCTTTCCCGAGCAGCTCCACGACGCGAAAAGCAAGCAGAAAAGCGGCGCGCAGCTTCAGCTGCATCTCGGCGAGTGTCTCGACGTGCAGCGGATGCTCACTCAGTAATTTTCCAAACGCATGCCGGCGTCGCGCATAGTCGCTCGCGAGCGCGATCGCGCGGCGCATTCCTGCCACTGCCGCCACCGCGTTATACACGCGCGTTATATTGAAAAGCGTAGCGATCTTGCGAACGCCCTCGCCGGCGCCGCCCACGAGCCGCGCAGGAGTTCCATCCAGAGTCAGCTCGGCGGTTGGTAAAGCGCGCGTGCCGAGTTTGTCCTTGAGGCGATCGATGCGAATGTTCCGGAGCATTCCGTCGCTGTCGCGTAGCGTAATGAGAAACACGCTCAACCCGGATCCGCCGGCCGGCGCGCCCTCGATGCGTGCGAGGGTCATGGCGACCTGTGACGTTGTCGCCGAAGTGAACCACTTGGATCCGTACAGTCGGTAATCGTTCCCCGCTTCGCACTTTGCAGCTGTCGACGTGCTCCCGACATCGGAACCACCGGTGCGCTCCGTCATCCATTGGCCGGACGTCCAGAACTCGTTGGGATCGCGCGATGTCAAACGCGCGAACACCGGCCGCGTCGAGTCGCCGCCGTGAACCTCCAGAAAGCGCGCCGCCCCATCAGTCATCGCGAGCGGACAACTGTACAACGCCGACGAGGGAGCGAACAGGTAAAGTCGCGCGAATTGATCGATACGTGAATACGGACCATTCGCGCGCTCATATGCGGTGGCCACGATAGCCTCTGACGCAGAGATCCGATCGAGCTGGCGCCATGCATCGCTCGTCTCGATTCGATCGACGCGTCGTCCCCACGCGTCGTACGGGACATGCCGCGGGGGCGATGCCTCCGCAGCTTCGCCCATAGCGAAAATATCTGTAATTACGCGATGCCCGAGCCGACGGAGCTCGGGCTCGATCTGGGCACGCATCTCCGCCGGCAGTCGCCACCGAAGATAGGCGCGCAATAGCCCATCGTCGTCGTATTGATTTCCGAGCCGTGGCTCCTCTTGAATGAATTCGGACATGCTATTCTTTATACGCGTCGTCGATCTGCTTCGCCAGCCGGCGCGAGCGGTAGCACGCTGCACGGAAATCCGAGCGGGGGAGGAGTCCGGTGCGAGTGAACTATGCAATCATCTTCGTTAGTGACATGAAGCGGTCGGTTTCGTTTTATCGCGACGTGGTCGGGCTGCCGCTGAAATTCGAATCGCCTGGGTGGACCGAGTTCGCGACCGATGGCGCGACGCTCGCGCTACACGCGAGTGAGACCTCACGCGGCGAAAAGGACGATCCGCGGGCGGTACCCGCAGGGCGATGTCGGCCGGGCCTCCGCGTTCCAGATCTCGACGAATTCCATCAGAGAATGATCAGGAACAACGTCACCTGCGTTCAGGCGCCGACCGAGGTGTTCGGCTCTCGCGTAGCTCAGTACGTCGATCCGGATGGGCTGGGCCTTTCCGTCGGCGAAGACAGAGCCCGCAGCTAGAGGCATACTTGGGCGCATTGTTCAACTGGTCAGCGACTCCCGTCTCGTTATTCCTGGCTTTGGACCAATAGGGTGCAAGCAGGTGTGGATCGTTGCGACACTCATTTACATCGCCGCCGCAGTGCTGCTGGCAAATGCGGTTGGCGCCCATCAGATCAAGTGTAGCGTCGCACGCCCTAGGGCTCACGCTCCTGCTCTTCGCGACAGTCCTTGCGTTCCTGTTTGGTCTCGATCTCTTACCCCGCCAGCCTGGTCGGCCCGTGCGTAAAGAAGTCGCAAGCATGAAAAAAAGCGACTGAGCACTGAGTAGTTACTCGTACTGTTCTGCTCTGACAAAAAGATTTCGTGGAGCACTGATGAGCGGCCGGACAACGCGCGGCTCGCGTCGATGCCCGCGCTGGTCTGCGTAACGCGATTGTCTTTTTGTGACTCTCGCAAATGGTGTCAGACAATGCCTCTGCAGTACGAAAATCTCGACCCCACCACGCGCCGCTATGCGCTTGCCGAGCTCGATCACGACTTTGCGAACGGCTCATTCCATGTCTCTGAGCGGCTCCGCCCCGAGACAGTCGCGGAATATCAGCGTCTTCTCAGCGAGGCGCTCCGTTACTACGACGATCGGTGGCTCGAAGAACATGCGTCAGATCTGTTGGTCGAAAGCGAATCGCGGCGAACGCGGAGTGGTGGTACAACCACAGCAAGAGTTCCGCAAATGGCAGCGCGCATGCTCGCCGAGGGCGATTTCAATCGTTACTACATGCGCGGCGTCGCGTTGCGGGCAATCGAGGAAGGCCGACAAATCCTCGAGGTTTATCGCGCACGATTGTCACTGGAGCCGCGAGCCGAATCCGCCGAGCTAGAAGGACGTCGACTGCCGGCGGCGGAAGTTCTAGATCATCTGCGCGGACGGCTCAGTGCGGACTCTACCGTTGCGCCGCTGGGGCGGACCAATTCCGGACTTAGCGTGAGGTTGGTCTAGGATCGCAACAGCAACTGAACGGGTGCGAGGTGTCAGTGGCATAGATGCCAGGTTGTCAGTTCACTACGTCGGGACTTCACTGGCGCCGTTCAAGGTACAGGCAACTGCCTCTATCCTGAATGCCACTTAGGGACGTCCGGGCGTCGTGAACTGATTAACTGGCAACCACGCTACTGACAACTCGCACCTGTTCAGTTGCAGTTGAGACTATCGCGGATTCGTGGCCCAGATCGTCGACTCAGTGACGAAGCCATGGTCCTCGATTTCCAGCATGCTCACTATCAACTGCCCGATGTCGGACGCGGTGAGCTTGCTCGGATTCTGGGCCTTCACTTGCGTCGTTTCCTCGGCGCCGAAGCCTGTCTGCACCTCGCTGGGATTCACCTGCATCACGCGGATGTTGTGCTGACGTAATTCCGCTCTCCAACATTCCGTCAGCGCATGAAGAGCGAACTTGCTGGCGCAGTACGCCGACCCGTTGGCAAACCCTCGCTGCTCCGCTGTCGACGAAATGTTCACAATGTTGCCGTACGCGCGCCCAATGAAATGATGCGCGGATTCACGGGCAACGAGCATCGCACCGAGAACGTTGGTCTGCCACACTCTGAAAAACTCTTCCGCAGATAGCTCGATGAGCGGAGCGAAAACGCCGAACCCCGCGTTGTTGATGAGAACGTTGTAGTCCTCGTACTCCTTCACGACCGTTTGAATCATCCGCTTCACATCGTCTTCCTTGCTGACGTCGGCGACGATCGGAAAGGCTCCAATCTGTTTCGCCGCTGCCTCGAGCATGTCCTGATGCCGCGCGCAGATGGCCACTCGGGCGCCGCGCTCGCGCAGGACGCGAGCGGTCTCGAAGCCAATTCCACAGCTTCCACCAGTGACCAGCACCGCCGCATTCGTCAGGTCCACTGCTTTTCCCTCGCGCCCATCTTCTCGCGAGTCAGCTCGACGAAATCAGCTATGTCCTCCTCAGTGGTGTCGAACGATGTGATCAGACGCGCTTCTGACGTTTTCTCATTCCAGACGTGGAAAGCCCAACTCTCCTGAAGCTTCGGAATCACCTTCTCCGGGATGGTTACGAAAACTTCGTTCGCCTGAACTTCCTGGGTGAGAGTGATGCCGTTGATCTCGGACAATTCGCGCGCCAGCAGCTGCGCCATCCGATTTGCGTGCGCTGCGCTGCGTTTCCACAAGTCGTTCGTAAGGAGCGCGTTGAATTGGGCAGCGATGAATCTCATTTTCGACGATAGCTGCATCCCCTGCATGCGCTTGAACTCGAAGTCATCGGCCAGCACCTGCTTGAAGAAAACCACGGCCTCACTGGCTACAAGTCCATTCTTGGTTCCTCCGAGGGAGAGAGCATCGACGCCCGCCCCGCTGGTGATCGCCCGCAACGGCACGTCGAGGAAGGTGGCCGCGTTGAATATCCTCGCGCCATCCATGTGCAATAACAGGGAGTGCGTGTGCGCGAAATCAGCGATCGCTCGGATCTCCTGTGGCGTGTAAACCGTTCCGTACTCGGTCGCCTG
Source organism: Gemmatimonadaceae bacterium (assembly GCA_036390195.1). Taxonomy (GTDB): domain Bacteria; phylum Gemmatimonadota; class Gemmatimonadetes; order Gemmatimonadales; family Gemmatimonadaceae; genus UBA4720. Next base: position 6,190 of record DASWCI010000312.1, on the reverse strand, counting down.
GGTGATTGAGATCGCGCGCGGCTGCACGTGATGCTCGTTGCCAATGTCGTGCAGGTGCTCGCGGATTCCGGCCACGGTGATTTTGCCGTTGGGCGACGGCACCGTGAGCAGCTTGCATCCGATGTGCTTCTCGGCAGCCGCGCACTCAGAGGTATAGACGTGTGCAGTCTCCGCACAGATCACGGCCTGGTGCGACTGCACCATGCTGTGCAGGCACAGCACGTTCGCCGCCGTGCCGCTGAAGACCAGAAAGACTTCGGCGTCTTCACCGAGCGCGCCGCGAATTCGTTCTTCGGCTTCGCGCGTATAGGGATCGTCGCCATATGAGGGAACGTGGCCCACATTCGCAGCCGCCATTGCCGCGAGCACCTCGGGATGCACTCCCGCCCAATTGTCGCTGGCGAATGCGCGTCCGGGCTTTTTCTCTTGCCGCATCAGCCTACGATAACGTCACGCTCACAGGAGCGGCAAGGCGACTATTGACTTACGGGTTAGTGGAAGTCGCGACTGGCGTGGACCAACTGCTTTACCTTCAGCTCACGGAATTTCTTGCCAATCACGTTCCGCACTCCGTCATCACGCTCGAATTTCCCCTCGACCACCACGAAGGTCGAGAATCTCACCACCTCTGAATACTGCTCGACGAGATTCTTGGACACGATCACGTTGATGAATCCGAACTCGTCTTCCATCAACAGGAATACCGTGCCTTTCGCGCTCTGTGGCTGCTGGCGGATGGTGACGAGCCCTGCGGTGGTGATCCATTCTCCTCCTTTGAGCTTCTCGAGCTGCTTTGAGTCGAGCACTCCGGCACTGCGTAGCTTCTCGCGCAGATGCTCCATCGGATGGCCGCTGACACTGATGCCGACCGAGAAGTAATCCAGGAAGATCAGCTCATCGCGTGTGAGAGGACGTGGATCGTACGATGCCTGTCGCGCCGGAGCGAGTGGTAGAATGTCACCTACTGCCCGCATCGCAACCCAAGCAGCGCGGCGCCGATCGGGCTCCCAGCAGCCGAACGCTCCGGCGCGCGCGAGCTGGAGCGCGTCGGCTCGCTGCAGCTTTGCTCGCTGCACGACATCGTCGATCGATGCGAAACGATCCCAGCCCCTTGCCGTCTTCAGCGCCTCGAGAGATTTCTCGCCCAGCCCGCGGATGTGGCGCCAGCCGATTCTGAGCGCTGGCTTGTCTGGATTCTCCGTCGGCTCGGTAGTGCACTCCCAGTCGCCGTCGCGCATGCATGGCGGAAGAACTTTCAGCCCGTGTCGTCTTGCGTCGTGGATGAGAGTCGAGGGCGGATAGAATCCCATCGGCCAAGAGTTGAGCAATCCCGCGTAAAACTCCGCCGTGTAGTGCGCCTTGAGATATCCGGTCGCATATGCGATGAGAGCGAAGCTCCACGCGTGCGATTCGGGGAATCCATAGTTGGCGAAGCTTTTCAGGTCCTCGGCGATCTGTGCCGCGACCGGCGCTTCGACGCCTCTCTCGACCATACGCGCGCGAAGCTGCTCGAGAACACGGTGCAACTTCTCGACTTTTCGAATGTGTCCCATCGTTCGCCGCAGCTCGTCGGCCTGTGCCGCCGAGTAGCCACCAAGCTTCATGGCGATCGCCATCGCCTGCTCCTGGAAGATCGGAATTCCCTGCGTGCGCTTGAGAATCGGCTCCAGGTCGGGGTGAAGGTAAGTCACGGGCTCCAGCCCGCGCCGACGAGCCGTGTATGGATGGACGAACTTTGCCTGGATCGGGCCGGGACGAATCAGCGCCACCTGCACCACGATGTCGTAGAGCCGGTCGGGCTTGGTGTGCAGCACCGACGCGATCTGCGCGCGACTCTCGATCTGGAACGTTCCGATCGTCTCGCCAGTCGCGATCAGATTGTAGGTCGCCTCGTCGTCGGGAGGCAGCTTGTACATCTCGGGACGAGTGCCGGTGCGTACCTCGATCATGTCGAAGGCTCGCCTCACCAGCGAGAGCGCTCCAAGTCCGAGGAAATCGAACTTCGGCACGCCGACGGCATCGAGATCGTCCTTGTCGAACTGGATGATCGTGCGACCCATCGTCGTGTGCTCGACCGGCATGTAGTCGCCGAGGGGCGCGCACGACAGCACGAATCCACCGACGTGCGTCGACCGAAGACGAGGTACTCCCTCGAATGCAGCCATTGCTGCCAGAGTAGCCTTGCCTCGTGGGTTGTCGAGGTCGAGTCCAAGCTTGGGAGCAAGAATCTCCTCTACGTACTTCGCTCCTTCGGCTGGATCGCTCCAGTGAATTCTCTTGGAGATGTTCGTCGCTATCTCTACCGGATAACCGAACGCACGCATGGAATCGCGAATCGCGTTGGGTCCGCGATACATCTGCACGATGCACGTGATCGCCGCCTGGGCTCGATTGTATTTCGCGTAAACGTAGTCGAGCACCTCTTCACGGCGGTCGTGCTCGATGTCGACATCGATGTCGGGAGCCTCGGTCTGTCCATCGACACGGATCTCGGAGAGAAAGCGCTCGAACAGCAGTCCGTGTCGCACCGGATCGACGGCGGTGATCGCGAGGCAGTACGCCACCGCGGAGTTTGCCGCGCTGCCGCGTCCCTGACAGAGAATTCCCTTTTGCCTGGCGAAGTGCACCGCATCCCACATCACCAGAAAGAATCCGGCGAAACCCAGATTCCCGATGACTCTCAGTTCGTGCTCGATCTGTGCTGTCTGCTTGTCATCGAGCTCACCCCATCTCGCTCGCGCGCCTTCATAAACTTTCTCCTTGAGGAAACTGTCGTCGTTGTAGCCGGTGGGAACCGAAAACTGTGGCAGCGGCGGTCTCACCCAGGCGAGGCTGAAATCGCATTCCGATGCGATTCGCTCGCTCTCGACCAATCCTGCCTCGCGTCCTTTCCAGCGCTCTGCCATCTCCTCGGGAGAAGCGAGACGCCATTCGCCATTCGGGTGCAGCAGTCCTCGCGCGAGCGCGTCGTCGATGGTCGTGTCGTATCGCAGAGCGGTGAGCACGTCATGAACCAGCCGGCTGTCATTGTCGACGTAGCGAGGCTCCTGACAGATCACCCACGGCACTCCATGCCGCTCGGCGAGCTCGATCAGTGCGGCGGCGAGCGCGGCCTCGTGCCCGCTGGTGTGGTGCAATTGCACTTCGACTGCGAGCCTGTCGCCGAAGACGTCGCGCCACCGACAGAGCGTGCGCTCCGCCCCTCGGCCATCGCCGTTGCGGAGACTGGATGCGACCGGCCCGGACGCCGGACCGGTCAACACCTGCAGTCCTTCGCTTCGCTCCGCTACCTGTTGCCAGGAGATGCGCGGGCGTCCGCGCGTTTTTTTTCCATCTCCCTTCTTCCACGTCGAGAGCTCGCCAACGCGCGATCTGGTGACGAGAGAAGCCAGATTGTTGAATCCCTCTTTGCTCCGAGCCAGAAAGCCGGCAGGACATCCTTCGACTACGAGCTCGGCGCCAACGATCGGCCTGACATTCTGCCGTCGTGCCTCGAGTCCAAAGCGAACTATCCCACCCAGATCGGCCGTGTCGGTAATCCCAATGGCGCCGTAGCCGAGTGATGCTGCGCGGGTGACTAACGCTTCCGGGGAGGCACTGCCATCGCCGAAGGAAAAGGCGGTACGGGCTCTGAGCTCGACGAATCCCATGCTTGAGCTTATACCGAACAAAAGCCGAAAGCAAGGGAGTAGAAACGGGTAAGGCAACTGAATAGGCGCGAGGCGTCAGTGGCAGAGATCCCAGCTTGTTAGTTCACTACGCCCTGACTTTTCGGGACGCGGATCCACCCACAAACAAACTGCCTGTGCTCTGAACGCCACTGAGGGAAGTCCGGGCGTCGTGAGCTAAATAGCTGGCAACTACGCTACTGTCACCTCGCACCTATTCAGTTGCAGTTAGGTCTCTCCGAACCTATTAGCCATTCCAACGCAAACCGGGTGACGAGTGACTAAAATTCATCGACCCCCGTCCCACCAGTAATTCGATCACATAATGGCAACGACAGCTTCAGCTTTCCGTTCCCAAGAAACTCGAGCGCCACGACGTCCAGATCGGGCGATCGCCGCCGAGTCGAACGGTTACAAACCTTCATACATCCCCGCCGCGATTGCGGCGGGGCTCGTATTCATCCTCTATCTCGTGACGCTGGCGCCTTCAGTCGCGATGTGGGACACGGGTGAGTACATGGCCGCTGTCAAAGTGCTCGGCATTCCCCATCCGCCGGGTAATCCATTCTTCATGCTGTTGGGGCACGCGTTCGCATCGCTGCCGATACCGGTCTCGTACGCCGCGAAGATCAACATCATGGCTGCGCTGGCCAGTGCGTGCTCCGCCGGCCTCTGGTTCCTCATTGCGGAGAGAATCGTCGCGCGCTGGATCACGGAGAAATGGCAGCGGTTGGTCGTCGCCAGTCTCGCCACGCTGATTGGTGCAACAGCGTTCACGGTGTGGAATCAGTCGGTAGTCAACGAAAAGGTCTACACCATCTCGCTGCTGTTCTTCACCATTGTGTCGTGGATCATCATCGAGTGGATCGAAGAGCCCGATGCACCGCGCGCAGATCGCCTCGTCGTACTCGTTTGCTTCCTGCTTGGACTTGGCTACGCGAATCACCCGGCCGGATTTCTTCCGCTTCCCGCTGCCGGTGTCGCACTCATTGCCACCCGCTGGCGTACGGTACTTCGGTGGAAGCTGGTTCTCGCCTGCCTCGGTGCGCTGATCCTCGGCTTGACGCCTTTCATCTACGAACCGGTGCGCGCAGCGTATTTCCCGGCGATTAACGAGGGCGCTCCGACTGCGTGCGCGACCAAGCTCGAGGCGAGCTGCACATTTACCAAGCTCACGAAAGACCGGTTGATGGCCAACATCAACCGCGAGCAGTACGGACAGAAGCTCGAGCGAGGCGCTCCGTACTCAGCCCAGGTCGGAATGTGGTGGCTGTACTTCAAATGGCAGTGGGTGCGCGACTCGCACCAGACGATGCAGGGACTTCAGTTCATCGTCGCATTTCTCTTCCTTGGTCTTGGCCTGCTCGGCGGGTACGTGCACTGGGATCGCGACCGAAAAACTTTCTGGTATTTCGGTCCGCTCATGTTCACAATGACGCTCGCGCTGATCTATTACCTCAACTTCAAGTACGGTTGGTCGCAGGATCCGGACGTTCGCGACGTCGCGCGAGAGGTCCGTGATCGTGATTACTTCTACATCTGGAGCTTTTCCGCGTGGGGAGTGTGGGCAGCGATCGGCCTCAGTTTTATTTGGGAACAGCTCGCTCTCGTACTCGGGGGAGAAGCGCGCAAAGAAGAGAAACCAGCGGGACGGAAGCCGGCCACGGTAGGAGCCTGGCCGTCGCGGCGAGGGTTTATGCTCGCCGCACCGATTCTGCTCATCGCGCTCATCCCACTCTTTTCGAACTGGAGATTTGCCTCGCGCGCTGGGCACTATTTCACGGCTCAATGGGCAAAGGACTACCTGAACTCGCTGGAGCCGTACGCGGTCGTCATCACGAACGGCGACAATGACACCTTCCCGCTCTGGTACGCGCAGGAAGTCGAAGGTGTGCGTCGCGATGTTACTGTCGCAGTCACTACGTACCTCGACACGGATTGGTTCGTGCGGCAGATGATCCGCAGGCCGATCGAGACGTACGACGCGGCAAAGGGACCAGTGATTTATCGAAACAAGCAGTGGAAGAAACCGTCTGGTCCGCCGCTCAAGATGACTTTAGCGGAAGCAGATGCCATTCCCGAATACATACAGGTCACGCAGCCGCAGATTTTTCGGCAGGGCAACATCACGCTGAACATTCCGCCTGGATACCTCGTGCGCGATCAGCTCGTGCTTCTGCGCCTGATCAAAGACGCATTTCCCGAGCGGCCGATCTACGTCTCGACAGGTGGCGGTGCAGGACTCGGACTCGAGCCTTATCTGCTGTCACAGGGTTTTGTGCAGAAGCTGGTGGATCATCCCGTCGCTGACACAGCCGAGACGCCTCACATCGCGGGCCTGAATCTGGACCTGGAGCGAAGCAACGCTCTCTGGAACGACGTTTATCGCGGACCCGAAGTCCTGATCAAAGAGGGCGATTGGATCGATCGGGCGTCGTTCGGCATCCCGTACACCTACGCGTTCACGGGAGCGATCCTGAAAGATGCGCTTCAGGCGAAAGGTGATACGGCGGCCGCTGACA
>DASWCI010000311.1:0-3042 GCA_036390195.1 Gemmatimonadaceae bacterium | reverse complement strand
AGCCGCACCGGACTACCACCAACCTGCGCTCCTTTGTACTTCGCCGTCGCATTGACCACGATCGAATCGACGGGAGAGCTGAGGAAGAGAGGATGGAGACGAATCGCTCTTCCGGCTATACCGCTCGCGTCGGTGGTATCGACGACGGACGCCTTCCCAGCATCGTTCACCAGCTCACCCAACTGCGGATTGCTCTGCGAGACGATGGCGAAGCTCACGATGTAAGACTTTACCGCGCTGTCGTTGGGAGCGACGCCGTGCATCAGCTTCACAGTGAGCTGGTGTGACACGTTGAGAGTGCTGTCGAGCGGTGAATATTGCAAGCTGTCGCGCCCGTTAACGGCCTCGAGCAGATCCGGACTCAGCGTGACATCGACGCGCTGAATCGCCTGCAGCCTCCCAACCGTGGCAACGATGCGAGCGGACGTGGAGCGGAGGCTGTCACCAACTATGACTCCAGTTGCGCTGTCGACCGTCACGCCGGAGTCAGGAGACAAAAAGTAAACCGGCGCAGGAATGATTTCCGCGCCCTTGAAGTTGAAGGCGTGGACTACCGGGCGAACCACTGCTCCCGTCGTGTCACGTAGCGTATCGCCCAAGACCACCGAAGGCGACGGCAGAGTGTCGAACTGGATCGAAAGAACCGATGTCGAGCTCCCGCTTATGTCTGTGCAGGCGACGGCACCAACGATTGAGACCGCAGCAAGAATTGCGGCGGCCATGAAAGGCCGTGAGAGGGAAAGGCGGTCGGACACGGGCGACAGCTCGCTCATACCAACCGATCGGCGAGTATCGTGGCGAGATTCACGTAGGCCTGAGACGCCGCGTCGGCGGGGCTGCGCACTACCACCGGCTGGCCAGCGGCAAACGCGTCGGCGGTCGCCACGGTGCGCGGGACCACCACATCGAAGACGATATTGGCGGGAAGATACTTTCTCACGTAATCCACTACCCGATCGCTGGCCGGATTGTTCTCCTCGTACATGGTGAGGAGAATGCCGTCGAGCGTAAGCCGCTCGTTGACGTTAACAATGTCCTGAATCATGCGCAGAATCTGCGGCGTCGTCTGAAGAGCGAGTGGTTCGCACTGTAGCGGGACGATGACGTGCTCGGCGCCGCCCAGAACTTTGCGTGTAATAGACCCCAATCCGGGCGGGGTATCGACCACTACCACCTGGCATCGCTGCTCAGCCATTTGCAGCAGATCCTGCAGCACGTTGGTTTCGCGCACGAGCTGCGAATAGACCACGTGATCCGCTGAATCGGCGACCGAGCCGGCGAGAATCACCCTCAGCCAGGGAAGAGCAGTGGGCAAAATAATCTCGCGCAGAGTACGCTCGCCGTTCAGGTAATCAGCGAAGCCAGCGGTTTCGTGACCGCGCGCCAGGCCGGATCCGTAGCGCACCGATCCCTGTGGATCGACGTCGATGAGAAGCGTCTTCATTCCGCGTCGCGCGAACGCGGCGGCGAGATTTACTGCAGTGGTGGTTTTGCCAACTCCTCCCTTCTGGCTTACGACGGCGAGGACCGCTCCCATTTACTCTAGAATCCCCGGGTACTCGCTCGTTTTCAGTTTTGGACTTGAAGGCGACGGGGGAAGGGGGGGCTCGGCGGCCTTCATCTCGTCGAGCGTCTTCTGTGCATGCTTCACCCATCGCTCGGCTTCCGGGCTGCGAGGCGGATCCATCAGGAACGCCTCGAGATGATAGGCCGCATCACTCACATCACCGCGCCGCAGGAGAAGGAATGCCAAGCCATAGTGCGCGCCCGAGAGCTTGGGCTCGATCGAGAGCGCACGCCGATAGCAACGAACGGCCTCGTCGAGCTGACCAAGCTTCGAGTAGGCGATGGCCATGTTCTGGAGAACCTTGTGATTGTTCGGTCTCTGCCGAAGTGCAAGCCGGTAGGACGTCAGCGCGGCATCATAGTCGCCCTGTCGCTCCAGCGCGAGCGCCTCGTTGAGGTAGTCGAGGTTTTCGGTCGGGCGTTTCGGCTTTCCGCCGGTGAGGCGGTCCCAGAATGACATTTGGTCGAATCTACCGACTATGATGTGAGAGGGCTAGCTTAACCTAACTGCTGTTCCCCGAACAGTTTGGGAGCAAAATGTCACCGCGCAAACACACGATCGACGCCGCCAAAGGCGTCATGGAAATCGAATGGCCGTTCTTCGGAGAGCTGTCTCGCGGACTGGCTCTCAAGGTGGCGCGCGCCTACGATCCGGAGATCGTGATCGGCATCGCCACCGCTGGCGTGATTCCCGGTGCGGTGATAGCGGCAATTCTCGGGCGCGAGTTTCATTCGCTGGTGGTGAGTCGGAGGTATCGGAGCGCAAGCGAGCGTGAGGCGCCCGAAGTATTCGGCAGCGCACCCAAGGAGGCGCGCGGCAAGCGTGTCCTGATCGTCGACGAGACGTGCGACTCGGGCGATACCATGCACCTCGCAGTTTCCGCTGTGCTTGACGCGGGAGCGTCTGAGGTGAAGACGGCGGTCGCCTTTCGTACCGGCAACTATGCGCCGGATTTTCACGCCATCGCTACTGAGAGCACCATCATCCTGCCATGGGATCGGGAGATTCTCGTCGACGGAGAGCTGAGACCGAATCCGCTCTACTCCGACGCGTTGGACGCGACAGGTTGATGGCGTCGCTGCGGATTCTGAAGTAACGCGTTGCGGGTTGCGGGAAGCACCGTTCCCGGTTGCCGGTCAACTGCGGTGCGAACTTTTCTTCCCGGCGTCCGCAGGTTCGCGTCCGATGCTCCTCAGCAAACCATGAAGCATTTTCCTCACTCGGATGGTTTGGTTGAGAAGAGATGAAAATTCCTCCGGCTCCATCACGTCAAAATCGCGGGCCAGCTGTAGGTGGTACTCCAACTCATTTGCTGAGTTGAGTGCGATGCGAATGAACTTCGCGAATTCCCGAGCCGTTTTCTGTCCGACGCCTTCAACCAAATTGGTTGGAACGGACATGGCGGCTCGCAACATCTGGCTCTTGAGAGACAGATAGTCAGAGCCGCGGATTTTCTTAACGGCCGTATGAACGTT
>DASWCI010000310.1:0-18002 GCA_036390195.1 Gemmatimonadaceae bacterium | reverse complement strand
GGAAGCCGCGAGCCTCTGGTGTATCCAGCCTCCAGTCCCACGACGTGGCGCGACACGGATAGTCACCCGTCGTAACCGTCGCGACAATCATGTTCGAATTACCTTCGATGAACTTCGGGCCGCCAGAATCACCATAGCAGTCGCCGCCAAGGCCGGTGGCGTTACTGTTCATGAGCAGGCCGAGCCAGGTCGGCTGGAGTCCCATGAACTCCGACTGCGAGTAACTGCGCTTGCCGTCGAAGGGGAAATCAGGCATGCCGGTCAGAGTCGCCGACGTTCCGTAGCCAACGTTGACGAAGATCGTGTTGTTGATCGCGCCACTAGCCTTGAGATCGTCGAGATACCCGGCGCGCGGCAGCTGTAGTGGTGTGATTCCCTTTGTCGCGCCTTTGGGAAGGAAGACGAGAGCCAGATCGTGTAAGTTCGCCTCATCGTGCCCGTATTGCGGATCATAAACGACGCCGGTGGCCGCAATGTAGCTGAACGATTTGGCGTAGAGATCAGGCGAGAACGATACGTAGAACTGCGATCCCGGCGGTGTGTAGGGCGTCACAATGCAGTGCGCGGCCGTAAGAAAAATCGTCGGAGTGATCAGACTTCCAGAGCACCACTCGTCGTCACCGGTGATTCCGTTCTTCCGATAATCGAATAGCAGAGCACCGACATTGGGATATAGGCTTCCGGTCGGCTGTCCGTTGACGATCAAGCTTGCCGATCCTGGCGCTGCAATCGACGTTGTTGTCCGGTCAGCACAAGCGGCGGAGACGAACAAGACCGACCCAGCCATAGCAACGACTTTGAGACCCTTCATGTGCAACACCCTCTCGAAAATGTGAAGGAAACAGGCTCGTACGCTAGAAGCCGGACCCCAGTTTCGCAATGCGGTTGATTTACTGTCCGCTCTTTCCTACGCCCTCCCACTGAGCCCGGGTGATAAGCACGATCGGTTGGAGATTCTTGGCGCCGAGCAGGGTGTTGAGCGCGGCGAGATCCTTTGCCGACCACGAATCGAACGATGCCACGACATCCGCCAGCTCGCGCCCGATCGCATCGGTGCGGTCTATCTGCATCTGCGACGGCTTGCCGTCATAGAATATGACAGCGCCATACAAGTCTGTCAGATTTTCGCGCAGGCGTTCCTCGCCCGTGATCATCCCGCCCTCTTTTGTCGCCACGATTTTCTTGCGCATGACGTCGGCGGAAGACGACGCGTCGCGAAGTCGCTGTGCCAACGGATCACCTGCCGGCAGCTTCGAAGCGCGATCCTCGAGAGCTGATCGCACTGCGTTCATGCGCTCGACTGCGAACGACATGTCACCCAGCATCGCCACCAACTTGTTGGCGAGAGCGAACTGCGCCTGCCGATCGGCCATCGTGTGCGTCTCGCGTGGATCGGAGACCAGCGCGAGTGGCATCGTGTAGACCTGATTGTCCTTGGTCATCTTGACGGTATAAGTGCCCGGCAAGACGCGTGGACCATACGCCGCGCTGAACGCCGCGCTCGCAGCGGGAGGAACTCTGGGCGGCGGGAAACGCATCGCCCACGTCACTCTGCTCAGGCCGCGTCGCTTGGTGCTGGGAACCGTGCCGACAACTTTGCCGCCCGGATCGAGCACCTCGATCTTCATGTCGCCGAAGATGTGACGCTTCTTCAGGTAGTAAGTGATCACCGCCGCGTCCGATGAATTGTTGCCAACGAACGCCGCATCGCCGTTCACCCACCCGCCCTGCGCCGGAATCCTTTGCACTGTCGGTCGCGCACGCATGAACACGACATCCTGCGCGAGGGTCGAAGGCGTCAGCGCGCGGAGCGGTGTGATATCGTCGATGATCCAGATACCGCGACCGTGTGTGGCGATCACCAGATCATTGTCGCGCGGGTGGATCGCCAGGTCGCGCACCGCAACTGAGGGAAAGTCTCCGCCCTTGTAGCGCGACCACTGAGCGCCACCATCGAGTGAGATCCAGAGGCCGAACTCGGTACCGAGAAAGAGCAGATCAGGATTGATGAGGTCCTGCCTGATCACGTGCGCGTAGCCACGGACCGGACTGCCCTGGCGTACGAGCGATGTCCACGTCTTGCCGTAGTCTGTCGACTTGTAGACATACGGACGCATATCACCGAAGGTGTGCAGGTCGAAGGTCGCGAACACGGTGCCCGGATCGAAGTGTCCGGCGTCCAGGTAGGAAACCCATGCCGACTTGGGCAGCCCAGCGATGTTTCCGACTACGTTCGTCCACGTTTTTCCGCCGTCGCGCGTGACCTGGAGATTACCGTCATCGGTCCCCGCCCAGATCACATTCGGATCCTTGGGTGATTCGGCGATCGCATAGATCGTCGTGTGCATCTCGGCCGCGGAATTGTCGACCGTCACGCCGCCTGATTGTTCCTGCAGCTGCCTCGACGGATCATTGGTACTGAGATCTGGAGAGATGCGATCCCAGGTCTGGCCGAAATCTCGGGTGCGAAACAGATACTGGGAGCCAATGTAGACCGTTCCATTCTGCGTCGGGCTGACGTGAATGGGCGTGTTCCAGTTGAAGCGGAGCTTTTTCTCCTGGTAGCGCGGAAGCGGCTTGATCGGACGACCCTCGTGCGTCTTTCGGTGGACACGCGCGACTTCCCCGCCCTGGTATTCGGCATACACGTAGTTCTGATCGGTCGGATCGACGAACATCCAGAAGCCGTCGCCTCCGTACATGTTCTCCCAGCGACTGTTGGTAATGCCGCCCGGATACTCGGAGTCGCCTATCCACGAGCTGTTGTCCTGCAGTCCGCCGTAGACGTGATACGGCCGGTCGTTGTCCAAGCTGACATGGTAGAACTGTGAGATCGGAAGGTTCTCTCCCTTCCACCACTTGTTGCCGCCGTCGTAGGAGTACCACACACCGCCATCGTCGCCGGTGATGACCCGATCGGTGCTCGTTGGATCGATCCATAGATCGTGAAAATCGCCGTGCGCGCCGTTGGTGATTCCGCTGAAACTTTGCCCGCCGTCGGAGCTGACCACGAGTGGACCATCCGGCTTGAAGACGCGGTTTTCGTCTTTCGGATCGACAATGAGGTTGGCGAAATAAAATGGGCGCCAGATCATCGCCTGACTGCGATCGCGCATCTCCCAGGTGCGTCCGCCGTCGCTCGAGCGGTAGAGCGCGTTCTTCGGTGGAACTGCTTCGATGAAAGCGTAGACAACATTTGGGTTCGACGGTGCGACAGTTACTGCGATGCGGCCCCACGGCTTTGCCGGCAGACCTTTAGCGGTCGATTCGTTGAGATCGCTCCACGTCGCGCCTCCGTCCGTGCTCTTGAACAATCCGCTCGCGCTCGGCGCCGTCTCGCCGTCGCCGCCAGAGCGGAACGTCCAGCCTTTGCGACGGAAGTCCCACATTCCCGCGTACACCGTCTTTGGGTTCTTCGGATCCATCGACATCATCGAGCAACCAGTCGAGGGGTTCGATCCCTTGAGAATCTTGGCCCAGGTCTGGCCGCCGTTGGTGGTCTTGTAGACTCCGCGATCTTCGCTGTCGCTCCACAACTTCCCCGGCACGCAGGCGTAAACCGTATTTGGATCAGTCGGGTCAATCAGGATCTTCGCGATACGCTCCGACTCCCTGAGACCCATGTTCTTCCAGTTGTCGCCGCCGTCTGTCGATTTGTAGATGCCGTCGCCGATGGAGACGCAGTTGCGCGTCCACGATTCGCCGGTGCCAACCCAGATCACTTTGGGGTTTGTCGGATCGATCGCGATCGCGCCGATCGATTGCACCGGTTGCTTGTCGAAGATCGGCTTGTAGGTGGTACCACCGTTCTCCGACTTCCAGACGCCGCCACTTGCGGCACCGATATAAACCGTCAGACGATTGCCTTCATGAACGGCCGTGAGCGCGGCGATGCGCCCGCTCATTGCGGCTGAGCCAATGTTGCGTGCGCCGAGTCCGGAGATCGTCTCCGAATCGACCTTGGGTGCAGCGGCGGATTGTGTCGGCTGTGATTGCGCGACGTGCGCGGCAGCCGCGGCCAAGGCGATTCCGCACCAGGCGGATTTGCGGATTCCACTCATCAGAGTGACCCTCCGCCAGCAGGAGGCTTCGGCCTCACGTACCGCGTGCTGTCGATTGGCACGTTGAACTCGATCTTATCGAAGGTGATTTTCTGCGACCCCGAGCTACCTTTTTGCCGAGTCTCGAGGGAGAACGGGAGATACCAGCCGCCTACCTGCTTGTAATCTCCAAGTGTGGTTTCGGTCTCCTGGGGCGTGCCGCGAATGATTCGCTTCGTCTCGTACTTAATCGGTACGTAGGAATCGGTGTCCATATAGTAGTAGCGTGTGTCGCCACTCTTGAGCGTCACTTTGAGCTTGTAGACGTCGGTTCCTTCGATCTGGTCCATGCCGACGAGCTCGACCTTATTGCCCTTCTGCTGGTAGTTGATGAGCGGCTCGTCGAAGTCTGAGTCTTCCACGATGGACCTCATCTCTTCTTCGCTTAGCGACTCGGGATCTTTCTTTCCACCAAAAGGATCGATTTTCCAGCCGTTCGCGCCATCGTACGCGTTGACGCCGGTCATTCCCTGGATCGAGAACTCTTCGCGGACCTTGTTGGGTCGACTACTTTCTTCGATGACGACAGCCTCGAATCCGTCGTCGCCGGTAAATTTCCCAACTCGTCGGAGCGTCCTTATCGACTGAATCTTCTCGGCGCCCCCGACGGTCTTGATGAACCGGGCGATGATTTCGTCGGCGGTTGGAGTGCGCGTGGACTGGGCGCCGAGCGGAGCGGCGAGGACTAGAGCGCTGGCGAAAGCGAGAAATGAGTTACGCATGATTCCCTCGGGGAGGGTTAGCGACAGGGGCAGGGGGGCCGTTCATCAAAACGTTATTCCGGCTGAGAAAGATTCTGCGCTTCGGTGGAATTGTTTGTCAATGATTCCGACCCTTGACCGGGCCGCTTGCGGTGGGCCGAAACTCACCCAATTTTGGCATGCGGTTGCGCGCCCGATTGGCGGCTCAGGGGCTGAGCACAGGAGGCTCTTGCAATGGCGGAGCAGAAACTCAAACCTGGCGAAGAGAGCGTCAGCGCATTTCTCGATCGGATCGAACGGGAAACGAGACGCACGGAGTGCTACGCTCTGGTCGACATGATGAAGCGCGCAACGAACACGAAACCCCGAATCTGGGGCAGCGGCGTTATCGGCTTCGGCAATTACCATTACAAATACGCGAGCGGTCACGAGGGTGACTGCTTCGTCGCCGGATTCGCGCCGCGCAAGACGGCGCTGACGGTCTATATCACCGCCGGAGTCGAGCGCTTTCCCAAACTTCTCGCCAACCTCGGAAAGCACAAAGCCGGAAAGGGGTGCCTTTACATCAAGAAGCTCGACGACGTGGATCTCTCCGTCCTCGAGGAACTGGTCAGTAGGTCGGTCGAGTGGACGAAGGCTACCTACTCGAAGTCTTAACGAGATAACTGCAACCGAAGACTACCGGGCCCGCAAAACCGAGCCGCCCCGCCCAAAGCCCCCGGCGGGTAGTCTTCACTTTTGTAACTCATTCACGCATCGACTTCTCCCGAAGTTTTCCGCGTAGCTCCTCGGTGAGCTGCTTGGAGAGATCGGGCCGCTGGTGGAAGGCCGCTGGCGTGTTCTGGAACAGCGCGATTTTCCAAGTCTCTCCCTTCCGTACCGCGACCATTGATTGAACGGCATTAAGCGCAGGATCGATGTCGTCCTTGTCCGGAGGGATTAATCCGGTGTTCGCGCGGAGAAGCGTTACGTCATTCGCGAGCAAACGAACCTCTCGCACGATGGACACGTATCGCGGCGTCTGATGATGCGTGAAGACTTCGGTGAGATGAGCACCGATCTCGAGCTGGCCGTTTACCTGGCTGCCATCAAAGCCCACGAGGCTCCCGTCCGAGGCAAAGAGAAGCGCAAAATCGCGCGCATTGCGCTTGTCCCATGTTTCCAGGAATCGCTCGTACAAGTCACGCGTGGCGCGATGCCAATCGGCGGTTGAGCTATCGACCATCGCGGCCTTTTCTCCCTTTGCTCGAGAATGGAGAGCGCCTCTTCTCCAGAAATTCCTCCTCCTCCTCTTCTTCCGCCGCGGCTTCGAATCGCTGCTCGATACGTCGATCAGGTACGAGCCACATTAGCGCGACCACCACGTAAATCGCGTCAGACAAAAGCTGATTCAGGAAGGCCAGCGGAATCGCGACCGCGTAGAGCACGACCGAGATCACTCCCTTCGTGTCGTCGCCAACCGCGTCCCTGAGCCGCGAGCTCGCACCCTGGCTGCGGATTATCGTCTGCTCGAGGATGTAGTACGCCACGCCGGCGAAGAGCAACACCGCGCCGTAGAGCGCGGTTGGAAGCGGCGCGAAATGATTCTCACCCATCCAGCCCGTCACGAACGGCATGAGCGACAGCCAGAACAAGAGATGCAGATTCGCCCAGAGTATGCCGCCGGTGATTCGGTCGGTGAGATAGAGCATGTGATGGTGATTGTTCCAATAGATAGCGATGACGACGAAGCTGAGTACGTACGCGAGGAAGACTGGCAGCAGTCCCGACAGCGCAGCGAGATCTGCGCCGTGTGGAATCTTCAACTCCAGTACCAGGATCGTGATCAGGATTGCGATCACGCCATCGCTGAAGGCGGTCAGACGCTCAGTCCGCATCCTGTCTCACCTCTGTCTCTCCGCAGGTCTCACCGATTCAAAATCTACAGCAGCTGAACTGTTCGAGCAGAGCAACCGTTCGCGCTTGCGTGATGCAGTTCGCCGGCCAATGTTGGAGATGGAGAGCGGGGCAGCCGGTCCCGCCTATCGGAGCCTTCACTGGGAGGTACCATGAAACGCGTTTCTGTCATTCTGGTAGCATCGGCATCTGTGGCGCTGTTGTCCGCAGCTACACACCGCGGACCTCACGCGGACGTGCGGCGACTCCACCTCCGGGCGGAGGCGGCGCGGCTACGCGCCCATTTCGATTCCGTCGACCGCGAGCTCCGCGCACGAGACGTATCCCGTCTTACCGACGAGCAGCGGACGAAGCGAAGCGAGCTCATCTCATGGCTCAGGGACTATCGGAACGCGGGAAGATTTCCGCAGAACGACAAGTTCGCCAACAGGGCGATGCCATTCTTCCGCGATTCGCACGGTACGCTCTGCGCGATGGCCTATCTGGTCGATCGATCCGGTCGAGGGGACATTGTCGATCACATCGCGAAGACGCGAAACAATGCGTTCATTCGCGAGCTCACCGACGACCCTGCGCTGGTCGCCTGGCTCGACATGTCAGGACTTACTGTCGACGAAGCAGCACGTATCCAGCCGCAGTATGGACCGCCGTATACCGTCATTATCACCGACGAAAAACGCGTCAGCCCCAATTACGCGATTCTCTCGATGGGAATGAGTGCTGCGTCACTCGGCTCGCTCGGATTCAACGTCTTTTCGCCCAGCAGGACCAGCGGCGGGGTCGGCTTGGTGGCCGGCGTCGCCACGATCATAGCTGGCGCCGCGCATCTGCAGGATCCAGTCGGCAACCAGAGAGTCGCAATCGCAAATACCGCGGTGGGTTCGCTGGCGGCGCTCGGAGCGTTACGCGCGTTGTTCACGACGAGACCTTCTCGCGCACGCGTCGCAACCGTGCCGTCCAGAAATCATTTGCTGAGCGAGGCGAGCATTACGCCTGACCTCATGATGATCGACAACGCACCGCGTATGGGCTTAAGACTAAGGGCGCGATTCTAGAATTTGCTATCGACCTGGAGCCGCGGCGATGATTCCATCAGTTTCTCTGAGGAGGATTACATAATGGCCGGTCAGGGATCCGCAGGAAACGTCATCGCCGCGGTTTGCAGCTTCTTCGTTCCGGGACTCGGGCAGCTCGTTCAGGGCAGACTGGGAATGGCGATTCTCCAGTTTGTGCTCGCCATCATACTCTGGTTTTTTCTGCTGGGGTGGGCGATTCACCTCTGGTCGATTGTGGACGCCGCGCTCTGGAATCCTCCGCCGGCTTCCGGGTGAGCGCGGACCCACGACCTAACGCGGAACGCCAGCATCAGTGACACGACGCCATAGGCGAGCGCGTAGGCGGCGAGCCACCACACCAGTAACAGCGCTCCCGCGCCCGGGTAAATTGCCACCAGCACACCGAGGAGAATCGACAGCACACCGGCGATAATCAGCAGCCACTCGCCTTCGATGATCTTCCTCAGGTGGATCGCAGCCGCGATCTCGAAGGCGCCCGTCACCAGCGCCCAGCCGGCGATCAGATAGGTGAGCGCCAGCGCCCCGATTCCCGGCCAGAAAACGGCGATCGCGCCTGCAATTACGCCGATGATGCCCTGAAACAACATCGCACCCCAGCGCTCACCTCTGCGTACACCTTTGACGGCGGCAACGATGGCGAACACGCCATCAGCGATCGCGTAGATGCCGAACAGGATGACGATTGCCGCGAGCGTCGGTCCCGGCATCATGATAGCCACGACTGCAAAGACAATCGCTACGAGCGCGCGAAGCGCGAGAGCCCACCAGTTGCCGGTCCACACATCTACCAGTGCGGATGCGGTCATCGGTCTGTCTCCTTCTTTTAGTTTTAGCGACCGGCCGTCGTTCAGGATGTAGTACGAAGTCCGAGGCGGTTGACGCGGACTATCTCACGCGTTTCATCGTCGTGCACGATTTCGATAGTTCTGATGAAGCCGTCGGGCTCTTCCATTGTCCAGACTTCTTTTGGCTCGACCACGCGGTGGTCCCCTCCCTCAACCTCGAACTCGATGGCTCTCTCCTTCGGATCGTAGGTGATACCTCGCAGCTGAGCGCCCTCCATCGCGTACTGGTCGCCCCAGTCCGGCGCCAGGATCTCGACGTCAGCCGCGTTGGTCGATTCACGGAGCAGAAAGTTCTTGGTGAACGTCTCGAAGCGTTTCTCGAGCTGATCGGCCGGAATTTTCATCGTATCCATTTTGTTACCCTGATCATTGTGACGCGACCGGCGCATGCGTCGCCGCGTCGGTGAGAGCCTGCATGAATTCGGCGGGGTCCGACCAGTTACCATCGAAGCGCACGCCATTGATGAAAAAGGTTGGAGTGCCGTTCACTCCACTGCGGACACCGCCGCGGAAGTCATCGCGAATTTTCTTGACGTGCGTGCCCGCCGCCAGCTCGCGCGCTACGCGCTGTGGATCGATGCCGATCTGCGCCGCATACGTGAGTAGATCCGCGTCCTCCAGCGCATCCTGGTTGTGAAAGAGGAGGTCGTGCATCTCCCAGAAATGTCCTTGCGCGCCCGCCGCCTCGGCTGCTTCGGCCGCTCGTTCGGCGTGCGGATGCGCCTCCGAGAGGGGAAAGTGTCGAAAAACAAATCTGAGGTTATCGCCCATGTAGCGCCGGACACCCTGAACTACCGGATGGGCGCGACGGCAATGCGGACATTCGAAGTCGCCGTACTCAACGAGTGTTACCGGCGCGTCGGCGGAACCTGCCGAGTGGTCACGGTCACTAACAGGTATCACCAGTTTTGCTGATTCCACGAGCACTCGAGGTCAGAGGACTTTTCGTGCTGCATTGTTTGCGCCGAAGTGAGTTACACTCTTCGGCGCCTGATGTACGTGACTCGAACATCGGAGGCAATATCCGTCGCACGGTTGTTGCGGGCGGATTTCGATGCAGCGAGAGGAAGCCGATCCAGCTGACGCGTTCCCAACGCTCACAAACGACGAAACCCGAGACCACGGAGACACATATGACCCCCGACGACGGCCGCCAAGCAGCGGTTGATGCAATTCTGCCAGCCGGCGTGCAAGCACCGCCCTTCACGCTGCGCTCGACTCCCAATCAGTCCTTCTCACTTGCCGATTTTCGCGGCCGACCGGTAGTGCTCGCGTTTTATCCGGCAGACTGGAGTCCCGTCTGCGGAGATCAGATGGCACTATACAACGAAATGCGTGAGGAGTTCGCGACCTACGGCGCGCAGCTGTTCGGCATTTCCGTCGACGGCGTTTGGTGTCACAAGGCCTTTGCCGATGCGCGGCGAATTCAGTTTCCTCTTCTTTCCGACTTCGAGCCAAAGGGCGAGGTATCGCGAAGCTATGGCGCCTACGACCAGCGCGACGGCGCTTCCGCCCGAGCGCTCTTCGTCATCGATGGTAACGGGGTCATCCGCTGGAGCTATCTGTCGCCGACCGAGGTGAATCCGGGAGCCGACGGCATTTTCGCGGCACTCGACGAGCTGCTCTCAGGCGACGAGACGAGCAGACGCGCCGACAGGGAAGTTCCGCTCAGCGCAGCGCTGTCGAGCGAATCTGCTGACTTGGGCCGAGATTCCATGGCGCGGGAGAAACCTGCCGGCACTTCTGGCGAGGAGACATCGGGAGAAGCCTCCGCTCGCTGATCGCGCCGGAGTGGCATCCGATATGGCGTGGTGGGTGCGATGATCAAAACGCTCGGACTGACCCACCTCGCCCTGACGGTGAGCGATTTGAACCGATCGTTCCAGTTCTACCACGACGTGTTCGGGATGCTCGCCGTCTATCGGGAGCAGCATTTCCTCCAGGCGCAAACACCAGGCGCGCGCGACGTCCTCGTCCTCGAGGAAGGCACTGACGGCGTCGGACAGTCGGGCGGCATCAAGCACTTCGGTTTCCGGCTCGCTGACCCGCGCGACATCGACAAGGCCGCGCTCGCTATCGAGCGCGCGGGTGGCAAGATCAAGCATCGCGGCGAATTCGTCCCCGGAGAGCCGTACGTGTTCTTTACGGATCCCGACGGGTACGAGGTCGAGGTGTGGTACGAGTTGCCGACCGATACCGTCCGATAAGAGCAACTGCAACTGCAACTGCAACTGAACAAGACGTCAGCCTGAGCTTGGCAGCTGATGGCTGACAGCCTCACTACGTCGGGACGCTATTGGCGCGGATCAGAGCACAAGCAACTGCCTGTGACGTAACGCCACCGGTGGCGTCCCGACGTTCTAAGCCTGATCGCTGTCAACTTTGGTCAGCTCTAGCTGACCTCTTGTTCAGTTGCAGTTGTTTCGCCGCGAGGGAGCTTGTGCGTCGCGTCGATTGGGGGGATACTTGCCTGGATGCCCCCGCTCAGGATCAGACCTGCAACGTCAGCAGATGCCACCGCACTCAGTCGTCTGCTTGCACAACTGGGGTACCCAACCGATGCCGCTGAAATTCCGGATCGCATCGAGAAGCTTTACGCCCGGCCAGGCACGACTGTACTCGTCGCCGAAGGCGGCGAAGGCAATGTCGTGGGCGTCGTAACCGTTCATCTCTTTCAGACAATGCACGCGAGCGAGCCTGTCGCTTGGCTGACGACGCTCGTCGTCGATGAGAAAGCCCGCGGTCAGGGGATTGGCTCAACGCTCGTAACGCGCGCCGAGGCCTGGGCAATCCAGCACGGCGCCCGGCGCATCTCGCTGACGTCCGCGCTGCACCGCAAGCACGCGCACGACTTTTACAAGACGCGCAACTACGAGCACACCGGCGTCAGACTCACCAAGATTTTTGCGGATCAACGCTGACACTGCATGCCGCCAAAGCCACGCCCGACAAAATTTCACGTCATGGAGTTCGCGCACCACGACGAGGCGGCGGCGTTCGTCGCTGCGTTGTCGAGATTCCTGGAGTCGCCAACGGGCAGCGGGCCCACCCGGCGATCGCCGATCGAAGTTTGGGCGCGCTCTGCTGTAGCGAGCGAAGGCGTCCGGCTCTTTCTAAGCGACAGTGCGCTGAAGGCGGCGCGAACAGCGTTTGCGCCCGTGCCGATTGTTCGAACGGTCAAGCGTGGATCGTTGCCCGACGAAAGCTTTCTGATCATCGAAGGCGGGGTTACTCCGGCGTGGGGACTCGCCGAAGCCTCGACGCGACTTGCTCGGCAGTAATCGAATGCGCTGTTCATTTTGGCGTGCCGCAGAGAAACCAACGTTCACCGACAAATAGAGTTCAAAATTGAAAGCCATCCCACTCAGCATTCCTCTCATCGTCGCAGCAGCAGCCGGGACGATCGATGCTCAGGTGCCGCGCGAGTCTCCACTGACATCTGCGCGAGCGTCGCAATTCGCCGACTCGATTCTTCGTCTGATGACGCTAGAGGAAAAAATCGGACAGCTCAATCAGCTACCAGGCATTGGCACCCGGAATGGTCCGCGCGCGCCCGAAGGAGGTGAGACCCTGATTCGATCCGGCCGAATCGGATCGTTTCTCGGAATCTTCGGGGCGGAGTACACGCGAGAGTTGCAGCGAATCGCGACTCGTGAATCGAGGCTCAAGATCCCGTTGCTCTTCGGGCTCGATGTGATTCATGGATTCCGCACTATCTATCCTGTCCCGATCGCCGAGGCCGCGAGCTTCGATTCGGCGCGAGTGGAATCTTCTGCTCGACAGGCCGCGGTCGAAGCGACTGCCCACGGAATTACCTGGACGTTCGCGCCGATGGTCGATATCGCGCGCGATCCACGGTGGGGTCGCATCGTCGAAGGCGCGGGAGAAGATCCTTATTTGGGAAGCGTGATGGCGGCCGCCCGCGTGCGCGGTTTCCAGGGCGGTGACAGCGCCATGCACCTCGGCGCGAGCGACGCACTGCTCGCGACGGTCAAGCACTTCGCGGCCTACGGCGGCGCTGAGGGAGGGCGCGACTACAACTCGGTCGAGCTGTCAGAGCGAACACTGTGGGAAACCTACCTGCCACCATACGAAGCTGCGATCAAAGCCGGTGCAGCGACCGTGATGGCCTCGTTCAACGATATTGGCGGCACGCCGGCGCACTCCAGCGAATGGCTGTTGGGTGACGTTCTTCGCCAGCGCTGGCGTTTCAAGGGTGCCGTTGTCAGCGACTGGGGAGGCATCAACGAGCTCATCGCGCACGGCGTCGCAGCGACCAGGGGAGCAGCCGGGATCCTCGGGTTGCGTGCGGGCGTCGACATCGACATGTCGGACGCTGTGTATGCCGACAGTCTCGCGTCTTTGGTTCGCGCGGGACGAGTACCCGTCGCCTTGGTCGATTCCGCCGTGCGCAGAGTGTTGCGTATCAAGTACGCGCTCGGTTTGTTCGGCGATCCTTTCCGCTTCAGCGACGCCGCGCGTGAGCGGCTGTACACGCTCGCACCAGCGCACCTCGCTGCGGCGCGGGATGCAGCGCGCGAAGGAATCGTTTTGCTCAAGAACGCAAACAAGACCCTCCCGCTCCGGAAAAATCTCCGCACCATTGCCGTCATCGGACCACTTGCAGATGACCGACGTTCCGCGCTCGGCGGCTGGGCGGCCGACGGAAGGCCCGAAGAGGCAATCAGTGTCCTCGCAGGAATTCGTGCCGCCGTTGGCCCCTCGACGCGCGTGATCAGCGTCCGCGGCGCGCCGGTAGACACTGCCGACAGCAGCGGATTTGCCGACGCAGGGAGAGCGGCGTCCGAGGCCGATGCAGTCGTGCTGGTGCTCGGCGAGCGCGAGAACATGAGCGCCGAAGCGGCGAGTCGCGCGTCTATCGAGCTGCCTGGGTCTCAGAAAGATCTCGCTCTCACAGTGATTCGTGCTGCGCGTGTCTCTCCTGGCGGAGAGAACAAGCCAGTGGTCGCGGTGCTTATGAACGGTCGACCTCTCGCGGTTCCCGAGCTCGCCCGCGAAGCGCCCGCACTGATCGAGACCTGGTTCCTCGGCAGTCAGCACGGCGCGGCCGTGGCCGACGTGTTGTTCGGTGACTACAACCCCGCTGGCAAACTCCCAGTGACATTTCCCCGTGCAACCGGCCAGATCCCGATCTACTACAACCACCGCAACACTGGGCGCCCGCCGGATTCTGCACAGAAATACACGTCGAAGTATCTCGACCTGCCGTGGACGCCATTATTCCCATTTGGGTACGGACTGAGCTACACAACCTTTGCCTACTCCAACCTCAGGCTATCCGCAGCAAAGATTCCCGCTGGTGGTTCAGTGACTGTGTCGGTCGACGTGCGGAACAGCGGAGATCGCGCCGGCGACGAAGTCATTCAGCTCTATGTGCGCGACGACGTCGCGAGTGTCGCCGAGCCGGTAAAGGCGCTAAAGGCTTTTCGGCGAGTCGCACTGCGACCGGGAGAAACCAGAACCGTCATGTTCAAGCTCGGGCCCGACGCGCTCGCGCTCTACGATCGTCAGATGCGACGCGTGGTGGAGCCGGGAACTTTCACAGCGTTTGTCGGCACCAGCTCCGACGATGTTCTCGGCACGCATTTCGAGGTCACCGGCGACACGCTGGTACTTGCGCCGCCGACGCCGCGATTCCGCTAAGTAATTGTCTCAGTAAAGGTCAGTGTACCAATCGACGAGACCGTAGCGGTGATGGTGGCGGTTCCAGGGTTCGAGCCTGCGGTGTAGGCGACGGACGCGATCCCATTCGCATCCGTGGTGGTTAATGCAGCAGTCAGGCTTCCGCCTCCCGATGTGATCGCCCAGGCCACGCTGATGTTCGCCATCACCAAGCCGTACTGATCGATCACTATCACCACCAGAGGCGCGGGGAGCGGCGTTCCCGCGGCGGTTGTCTGCGCATCTCCGCTGACGATTCCCAATACGTGCGGCCTGGGCGCGTCGGTAGTGAATCTGCAACCGGCAAATGCAAGCACGCCAACGACAAATGCGAAAGTTCCGAGTCGCTGACGACCGGTGCGAGCTCGAATCAGCATCCCTTCGCTTTCCTGGCGTTCTCGTTTTCGCTTACAAGATCCAGCATGCGGACCTCTGCCACTGGTTACGTAATCGTGATGTCGAAGGTGATGGGGGGAATGCCGTGCACCTGGGCGCGGACGACCGCCGGTCCCGCAACCGGCCCGGTCGTGTAATTGACCGACGCCGTTCCAGTATCGTCGGTCAGCGTTGCGTTCGAGCTGAGCGAGCCACCACCAGATACGATGGTCCAGTTGACAGTGATGTTCTTGAGTCGCTCTCCGAACTGCGAGATGACGATCACGGCGAGCGGCGTCGGAAGCATCGTATTCACCGGGGCACTCTGCTGATCGCCGCTGAACTTGACGAGCGCGGTGGGCGAAGAGACGTCGGTGTTCAGGGTGCAGCTGCTCGCGGCCGCCCCGGCGACCACCAAAGCCAGCATCTGAAGCCTGAAGACGTGCTGTACTGCACAATGCATTGATCTTCCTCAGGAGAGAACCCGCGCATCGACAAATTACTGTGCGCCAATCGTTCAAGCCAAGGCTGAAAGAGAGCTCCAGCCGACTCGGCTGGCGTACGAGTGTCTGGCGCGACACCATTATTTCATGCCGCGTGATCCCCTCCCCCGCTGCCGCAAGCTCGCCCTTTTCCTTCCAGAAGCCCACGAAGTGCAGGCTTGGGGCGAGCCGACGTTTCGGGTGAAAAACAAAATCTTTGCGATGTACGCGCACGCAAACACTCACCACGGCGGTGGACGAAATGCCGTCTGGTGCAAAGCCGCTCCGGTGAATCAGCGGCTGATGGTCGACGCGGCGCCGGAGCGATTTTTCGTGCGGCCATATGTCGGACCCAGTGGCTGGATCGGCGTTTGGCTCGACGGCAACATCGACTGGATCGAGCTGCAGGATCTCCTTCGCGATGCGTGGAGAATGACCGCGCCGAAGAAGCTGGTTGCTGCGCTGAAAGAAGACTAGCTTAGGCCGTCACGTCACCGAGCGTCCGATGCCGACTCAGCCCGAAGAGGGAATCCGACTCCGCTCCAACCGCGAGATTGCGATCCATGTGCCCGATCTCGCCCGCGCGGAGGAGTTTTATGGCAAGCGACTCGGATTCAGAATGGTTAGAAGGACGCTGGACCAGCTCGAGTTCGACACCGGAGAGCTGCGTCTCTACGTCAACCGCGACACCTCAAACCTTATCTCGTTCATTCCCTCGTTCGACGTCGACGATTACCACGAGGCCCGCGGGTTCCTGGAGGCGGCTGGGTGCACGCTCAAGTTCGCGGGCGAACAGGCGGTCCCGTATTTCGAGGATCCGTTCGGGTTCGTCTTCGACATCATCGAGCGTCCCGCGAAAATCGTCGCTTAGAGGATGGTCACTCAGTCGTAGCCTCATGACCAATAGCCCTCCCGATTCCCCGAAGCCGTCCTACCGTCGTCCTGCGCGGAACTCGAAGTTCCTAATGGCGCTCATCGTTGTGGCCGTCATCGTCGTCGCGCTGCAATACACGGAGCACGCCCTTTTCTCGAGCGAGAAGACGAGCATGCTGTGGGGGATGCTCACCGGGCTGATAATTGGCGGATTCATTTTTGGGTGGCTCAAGTACCCGTGGAGGGAGTAGCCGTGAAGCTGGAACTGCAACTACGCTGCTGCCTGCTGCCCGCTGTTCGCTATTCGCTATTCGCTGCAAACTCGGGACGTCAATGCGTGAACTTACGGCACAGGCGGTTGATTGTGCCTCGATAGGCGGCACTGACGTCCCGACGTAGTAAGCGTGTAGCGATCAGCGTTCAGCGGGCAGCAGGCGGCAGCGTAGTTGTAGTTCCAGTTTCTAGGCGAGTTCCTCGACCGCCCGCGCCGTGACGCGATGTGACACGAGCGGCAACGGCGTCACCACGGTATCCCCGATCACGATCGCCTTCTCGAGAACCGATCGCCCCACCGCCAGATCACTTTCACTGCGAGCGTGAATAGTCGCCAGCGTTTGTCCTTTCGTAACATGAAGCCCCGGCTTCGCCGTGATCACGAATCCGACCGAAGGATCGATCGTTTCCTCCATGTTCCTCCGCCCACCCCCAAGCACGATGATACCGTAGCCGATCTCACGCGGCTCGACTGCTTGCACGATTCCATCGCGTTTCGCAGTGAAGCTCTCCTGATGGCGCGCCTGAGGCAGTCGTAACGGATCCCGCACCACTCTCCTGTCGCCACCCTGAGCCGCCACGATCTCCTCGAGCTTGAGAAGCGCTTTTCCCGATGCGATCGCGTCGCGCATCAACGTGTGCGCTCCCTCAGCGGTCGAGGCGGCCGTGCCTAATACGAGCATCCCGGTCCCGAGCGCCATTGTCACTTCGATCAGATCGGGCGGTCCACCGCCCTTCAGGACGTCGATCGCCTCCACCACCTCGAGCGCATTGCCGCAGGCGTGGCCAAGCGGACGATCCATCGCCGTGAGGTATGCGACCACTGGGCAGCCGTGCGCGGCGCCGAGCTCGATCATCGCCTTCGCCACCTCCAGCTCGTCCTCGAGTTTCGGCAGAAATGATCCCGATCCGCGCTTGATGTCGAGCACGAGTCCGGTGAGGCCCTCCGCGAGTTTCTTGCTCATGATGCTCGCCGCGATGAGAGGAATGACCTCCACGGTCGCCGTGGCATCGCGCAGCGCGTATATCTTCCTGTCCGCCGGTACTATCTCATCGGTCTGGCTCAGCATCGCACAGCCGATTCGCGCGATCTGCTTCTCCGCTTCAGCAAGCGTTAGCGAGGTTCGGAATCCCGGAATTGATTCGAGCTTGTCGAGCGTACCTCCAGTGTGTCCGAGCCCGCGCCCGGACATCATCGGCACTGCCACCCCAAGCGATGCGATGAGCGGAGCGAGAATGAGCGACGTCTTGTCTCCGACTCCGCCGGTTGAGTGCTTATCGATTCGCGCCATCGGAAGACGCGACACATCGAGTCGTTTTCCGCTCTCGAGCATCGCTTCCATTAGCGCGTGCATCTCGCTACGATTGAGCCCGCGGAAGTAAATCGCCATCAATAGAGCCGACACCTGGTAATCGGGTATTCGGCCCTCGGCGTACTCCATCACGAGCTCGCGAATCTCCTGCGGCTCGAGTCGACCACCATCTCGTTTGCGCTCGATCAAACGGGGTACGATCATTTAGGCTCAGCCGGGGTATTTGTCAGGGTCACCATCACCTCGTAATCGGAGTTTAAGTATGCGCGCCCTTCGATACTTGTCTGCAGGATTATTGCTTGGCGCTCCCATCGCAGGCGCCCAGACGGCAGCCAATCACATCGCGCTTGGCGACAAAGAATACGTCGCCATGCACGCTCCCGCTG
>DASWCI010000309.1:0-13683 GCA_036390195.1 Gemmatimonadaceae bacterium | reverse complement strand
GCTCCGACCCCAAGCAGCTTCTGGTAATCGCCCGACTCGCTCGCAAGGTCAGCGAACTGGCGTCCTGCGGACAGCATCCGCCGCACCGCTGTCGGCAAATGGTCGATCGCGATTTCTATCTGCGCGGTTCGCATACCTTCGTGCGCCGGTATTAACCGTTCAGAAAGTAGATCGCGACGTGCGTCGTACATGAACAGTGCGACGTGTCCATTGCGGTCGTGCTCGGCGATGTCCTGAGCGAGCGCGTTCAACGCCTCGGCGACGTTTCCGACAGAGGAAAGTACGGTTGAAAGACCGGCCAGAGTTCGTGGCGCCATTAGTCAGACATTAGAAGGAGAGCGCGACACGTCGCGGAGTCGTTCCACATTGACCAGCAGACGCACGAAAGTCAATCATCTTCAACGGGTTACGTTCCTTGACAGCGAGTCTTCGCGGGCTAATTTCACGCGATGCTGTCGCGTTCTGTGCAACTCGTGTTGCACTACGATGGCGCGGGCTTTTCCGGCTGGCAGCGGCAGCCTGGTGAGCGGACGGTTCAGGGTGTTCTCGAGACGGCGGTATCACGGCTGTGCGGAGCGCCTGTCGCGGTCGTAGGCGCTGGGCGGACAGACGCTGGAGTACACGCACGCGGGCAGGCCGCCGGGTTGCGCGTGCCTGAGAAGTGGAACGCGCCCGTTCTCCGACGATCGATGAACGCCATTCTTCCTGACGACGTATGGATTGCAGCAGCCTTCGAAATGCGTGATGAGTTTCACCCGCGTTATAGCGCAATCTCGCGCAGCTATAGCTACTTCGTAGGCACAGACGATTTCGCATCCTCCCCGTTTCGCCGGACTCGTGAGCTGATATGGCGAAAACCACTCGATTTCGACCGCCTGTCCGAGGCGGCGCGACTGATCGAGGGTGGGCACTGCTTTCGCGCGTTCGCGGTAAAGGGAACGGCGCCCGAGAGAGACGATCACCGATGTACGGTTTCGAGTGCCGCCTGGCGCGAGCGTGAAGGAGGACTTGCGTTCGACATCCAGGCCGATCGCTTTCTTCACCACATGGTACGCTTCCTCGTCGGCACGATGCTCGACATCGGCGAGGGACGCCGCGAAGTGACGGTGATGGAAGAGCTCCTTGCCCAGGATGATAACAGCGAAGTTTCTCAGCCTGCCCCGCCTCACGCTCTGTTCCTCGAGCGCGTGGACTATCCGAACGACCTTTATCTGAGAGCTGAATGAACATCTATCTCGAGAGCGTGAATCTCGACGAGATCAGGAACGCGGCGTCCGCGGGCCTCGCCGACGGCGTCGCGTTTTCGCGGACGGCTTCGAGCTCGGACGTGACCGATGCGAATACCAGAGAACGCCTCGAGGAGATCTCGCGCGAGTTTGCATTCCCGGTCTGCGTTCCTGTTGGAGCAGTGACCTCGAGCGACATCTACACCGAGGCACGGGAGCTGGCCAAGGTGTCCGATCACGTCGTAGTGCAGATCCCCCTGGTGGAGGACTCTCTCGTGCCGATGGCCCGGCTTACCGCAGAAGGGGTCGTCGTTTGCGCGACCTTCGTCTTCAGCGCGGCGCAGGCAATCATTGCTGCGAAGGCGGGAGCGGCGGCAGTGCGAGTCACGCTCGACGAGCTCGACAACTATGGGCAGCCTGCCACTAGAACTCTAGCCGACATAAAGAGCGCGCTCGAGGCAGGCGAAGAAGAGTGCGATGTAATGGCTGCATCCCCTCGGTCAGCTATTCAGTTCGCGGAATGCGCGCTCGCCGGGGCAGACATCGTATGTCTGACACCGGATGCGCTGCGAAACCTCATTGTGCACCCGCTTAGCGATCGCGGCATCGATAGATTTCTGAGTGAGCTTGCGAGGCGACCAAAGTCCCGCACCCCTACATGACGATTCGCTTTGCGCGCACATTAAGCGCGCTTTTCCTGGCGGCGTGCCAAGGTGCATCGAGCACACCGTCCTCTGCGCAGTCTACGCGGCTAGAGACGACCACAAACGAGGTGAGTGCATCCAGGCGCACCGCCATCACGCAGGCGGTCGCCCGTGTAGCGCCGTCGGTCGTTACGGTTCAGACGGAAGTAGTGGAGCGAGTTCCCGCTGATGTATTTGAGCAGTTTTTCGGCGGCCGCTCGGGACAACGCGCCGCTGCCGGCCTTGGCTCAGGATTCATCGTCCGCCCGGACGGAGCGATCGTGACGAACGCTCACGTCGTGGCAGGAGCCACGCGAATTTCCGTCGCGATGAAAGACGGTACCACTTACCCAGCGCGCCTTCTCGGCATCGACGAGACGAATGACCTGGCCGTCCTAAAAATCGATGCACGCAATCTTCCCGTGGCCCCGCTCGGCTCGTCGAGCAACCTGCTCATTGGCGAGTGGGCGATCGCTATCGGGAATCCGTACGGATTTATCCTCGCCAATTCGGAGCCGAGCGTCACCGTCGGGGTTGTGAGTGGGACCGGAAGGAATCTCGCGGCGCAGAGCGAAGGCGCCGGCGTTTATGTAGACATGATCCAGACCGACGCCTCCATCAATCCGGGAAATTCCGGTGGGCCACTCGTTAATGCACTCGGCGAAGTAATTGGAGTCAACAGCTCGATCTTTTCTCCGAGCGGCGGATCCGTTGGGATTGGTTTCGCGATTCCGATCAACCGGGCACGCAGAGTTGCGGAAGATCTGTTGGCGCACGGAGTCGTGCGACACCCGTGGATCGGCTTCCAGCCTCGGTTTGCTCGTCCCTCGAGTGCGCCGGGTTCTAACGCCGGCGTTGTCGTGGCGTCAGTCGTGCCCGGATCGCCGGCAGCGCGCGCTGGCATTCGGCCGGGCGACGTGATAGTACGTTCGCGAACTCGCACCCTCCACAATCCATACGATTGGTACGCCGAGCTTCTCGAGCTCCGCGTTGGCGATAGCGATTCGATCGTAGTGAAGCGGGGAGGCCGTGAAATCCCGATCATGGTGCCGGTTGTTGATCTGCCCGACGTAAATGCGCCACGCGTGACGGTCTTGCGCGAGATCGAGCTGATCACGCTGACTCCCGCGATCCGCGCGCAGTATCAGATCCAGAGTCGTCAGGGCGCCTTGGTAAACCGAGTAAGCGATCGGGTGCAGGAACAGATCGGTCTCCAGACAGGCGACGTCATCGTGCAGATGAACCGCACGCCAATCACCAGCGCTGAAGACGTCAATCGCATCCTCACGACTTATGGCCGTGGCGGCATCCGAATGTACTTCGAGCGCGGCGGACAGATCTATGCAACTGAGTTCGGTCTCCAGTAGTGCCGAAGAACCGATATAGCTCCCCGCTGGCCGAGCGATACGCCTCGCAAGCGATGCTGGAGCTCTGGTCGCCGGCGACCCGCCACGGACTTTGGCGCAGGCTCTGGCTCGCGCTCGCAGAAGCGGAACGCGAGTTGGGTGTCGCGATTCCAGAAGATGCAATCCGCCAGATGCGTGCGAATCTCGACAAGATCGATTTCGACGCAGTCGCAGCATACGAGAAACGGTTCAGGCACGATGTAATGGCGCACATCCACGCCTTCGGCGACGTCGCGCCCAAGGCAAAGCCGTTCATTCATCTCGGAGCGACTAGCGCCTACGTCACCGACAACGCCGACCTGATTCTGATGCGGCGCGGACTTGACTTGCTTCGCGGTCGGGTCGTCGACGTGCTCCGCTCGCTCGCCGCCTTCGCCGAGAAATGGCGTAATCAGCCGACGCTCGGCTACACGCATCTCCAGCCCGCGCAGCTGACGACAGTCGGCAAACGCGCGACACTGTGGATGCAGGATCTGGTTCTGGATGTCGAAGAGATCGACTACCGACGTCGAACACTTCCCTTTCGTGGGGTGAAAGGAACAACCGGAACGCAGGCCAGCTTCCTCGAGTTGTTCCAGGGAAATCACGAGAAAGTTCGCCGTCTCGATCGGCTCGTGTCGGAGAAGATGTCGTTCCCTGCTCCACTGCCCGTCACTGGCCAGACTTACACACGCAAACTGGACGCGTTCGTGCTGTCCGTCGTGGCCGGAATTGCGGCGAGCGCTGCCAAGTTCGGCAGTGACGTTCGCATGCTCCAATCCTTCGGCGAGATGGAAGAGCCGTTCGAGAGTGAGCAAGTTGGCTCGTCGGCAATGGCGTACAAGCGCAATCCGATGCGGGCTGAGCGGATCTCGTCGCTCGCACGCTTCGTTAATTCACTCGAGGGGAATGCGAACGAGACCCACTCGGTCCAGTACTTCGAGCGAACGCTGGACGACAGTGCCAATCGACGCATCGTGATTCCCGAAATGTTCCTGGCTACCGATGCAATAATGCTGTTGATGGCGAACATCGCGAGCGGACTCGAGGTTCACACCGCAGTAATCGAGCGGCGCATCGCAGCCGAACTTCCATTCATGGCCACCGAGGAGCTGATCGTTCGTGCTGTGCGCGGCGGAGGCGACAGACAGCTCGCTCACGAAACGATCAGGAAGCACAGCCTGGCGGCAGCCCGCGCTCTGAAGGATGGCGCCGAAGCAAATGACCTGCTCGAGCGGCTTTCGAAGGACAAGTCATTCGGAGTGAAGCTGAAAGATCTTCAGGGTGCGATCGATCCCAAACGATTTGTCGGACGCGCCCCGGAACAGGTGGACGAATTTCTTCGCGACGTGATCACGCCAATGTTCGCCGGTCAAACGGCGAAATCCGAGCGGCCGGAGGAGCTCAGGGTCTGATGCTGATGCAAGCCAGCGCTTTACCGTTGAAGCCTTTTCGCCGCGGTAAGGTGCGCGATGTCTACGAAGTCGATGCGGATCGACTGCTTATTGTCGCAACCGATCGCGTAAGCGCATTCGACGTCGTGATGGGCGAGACCATTCCGCACAAGGGTGAAGTCCTGACTCAGATCACCGCATGGTGGCTGCGTCAGTTCCAGGGCAAGGTGGAACATCACATGCTCTCCGCGAATACTGCCGAGATCGTGCGGCTGGTGCCGGAGCTCCGCGATCACGAGCAGGAGCTGGCGGGTCGCGCGATGCTATGCCGTCGTGCCACGGTTTTCCCCATCGAGTGCGTGGTCCGCGGCTACCTCTCCGGGTCAGCGTGGAAGGAATATCGAGAGCGCGGAACACTTGCCGGAGAGACTCTGCCAGCGGGACTCCGAGAATCCGATCGTCTCGATCCTCCCATCTTCAGTCCAGCCACGAAAGCCGAACAGGGACACGACGAGAACATCACAGTCGATCGCGTGCGGTCGCTGGTTGGCGCATCGTGGGCCAGTGAATTGGAGCAACTCTCGCGCGAGATCTACGAGTCGGGCAGGCTAATCGCAGCCGAGCGCGACATCATCATCGCCGACACAAAATTCGAATTTGGACGCGCCCGAAGCACTGGGAGTGATGGGGTCGAGAAGGTTATATTGGTGGATGAAGTGCTCACCCCCGACAGCTCGCGCTTCTGGCCGGCCGGTCAGTACGAGCCAGGTCACGGGCAGCCAAGCTTCGACAAGCAACCGCTCCGCGACTACCTGGATGCGGAACGGCGCGCGGGAAGGTGGGATGGGAATTACCCGCCACCGAAACTTCCGAAAGAAGTGATCGATGCGACGAGCGAGCGCTACCTCGACATCTACCGTCGCTTGACCGGACACTCACTCGACTCCAACGGCTCACATTGAACTTCGCGCGCGAAGGGCTCCTCTTCATTGCTGTTGCTGCCGTCGTCGCTGCCAGCGGCTTTGGCTTCGCGATCAGCCGGCGTTCCTGGGGACTCTGGCTGGCCGCGTTCGTGCTGCTGCTGCTTGCCCTGTGGGTCGCCTACTTTTTTCGTGACCCGGAGCGCGTCGGAGAGCGCGGCCCCTCCCTGATCGTCTCACCAGCCGACGGCAAGCTCATAATGATCACCGAAATCGACGAGCCGAGCTTCATGCAGGGACGCGCTGTCAGGCTGTCGATCTTCATGAACGTGTTCGATGTGCACGTGAACAGATATCCGGTCGAAGGTGTCGTCAAGTACATCCATTACAACCAGGGCAAGTTCTTCAACGCGTCCACAGACAAGTCGAGCCTGGAGAACGAGCAGATGTCGGTGGGCGTCGACACCGGCCACTATCGCGTGCTCGTGAGGCAAATCGCCGGGCTCATTGCTCGTCGCATTGTCACGTACAGCAAATTGGGCGAAACAGTTAGACAGGGCGATCGGATGGGTATCATCAGATTCGGCTCCCGCGTCGATGTCTTCCTTCCACTCGGCTCCGCGTTGCGCGCGAAACTCGGCGATTTGACGACCGCTGGAGTTAGCGTTCTCGCCGAGCTGCCAAAGTGATGGCCACTCCAGATCACACTCGCCGTCAGCAAGTCCGGGCCGACGCTGACCGACCGAGAAACCGCAGCGTGATCATACTGCCGAATGGCTTCACGCTGGCGAGCCTTTTCTTCGGCGTTTTTGCGATCGTCGCTGCGACGCGGAGCGAGTTCGACACGGCCGGGCTATATGTCGTGTTCGGGGGGGTGTGCGACGCACTCGACGGAAGAGTTGCACGCGCAACAGGCACGGGGTCGCGTTTCGGGTCGGAGCTCGACTCACTGGTCGACGCAATAACGTTCGGTCTCGCGCCGGCTATGATCATGTACTTCGCCGTGCTCAATCGAAATGGATGGGACTGGATCTTCTCGTTCATCTTCACGGCGTGCGCAGTGATCAGGCTCGCGCGGTTCAACGTCGAGCAGGCGGGGCGGGCGAAAAAATACTTCCATGGACTTCCGAGTCCTGCCGCGGGCATGACGCTGGCTACCTACTACTGGTTTAGTCAGACCTCCTTGTACAACCAGACGGTGGTGGGCGATCTCAATTGGACCAGTGGGTTGCGCGGTTTGATGATG
Organism: Gemmatimonadaceae bacterium; assembly: GCA_036390195.1. Taxonomy (GTDB): domain Bacteria; phylum Gemmatimonadota; class Gemmatimonadetes; order Gemmatimonadales; family Gemmatimonadaceae; genus UBA4720. The sequence goes on along the minus strand of DASWCI010000309.1, from coordinate 6,829 downwards.
CTGCTCGCTTTCCTGATGATCAGCAACGTGTCTTATCCCGCGGTTCCAACGGTCGGGTTCAGAAAGATCAGTGAAATACTCGGCACACTGGTGGTTGTCGCGACGTTCATCGGCGTGCTTTTCCTGAGAAAAGAGTTCTATTTCCCGGCGCTCGTCTGTTACGTGCTTTACGGGCTGGCGAAAACGGTGATCTTCGGCCTGCTGGACCGGCGTCCGCGCGGGGACGCACCGGTAATCGACGACGATGACGAGCCGCTGCTACTCGCCGCCGCAGGGGTTGTGGACACTGGTAGCGATGCGATTCGCCAGCACTCACATCGGCGTAGACGGAGGCGTCGCCCTCCCGGTTCAGGCGGTCCGCCGCGCGGCGGACCGGGCAATTTTTCGCCACCGCCACCTCCACCTCCACCTCCGATCGGTGGTCAGCCCTGATGGCCAGGTTTCGCATCGCGGTCCACATCACTCCGCGTAAAGGTCTCCTCGATCCTCAGGGGAACGCGGTGAAAGACGCGCTGCACACGCTTGGATTCAAGGCGGTGCGCAATGTTCACGTGGGCCGGTACATCGTTCTCGAAACCGATGCTTACGACGCAATTGCCGCGGAAGAAACGGTGACGGACATGTGTCGCAAGCTCCTGGCGAATCCAGTTACTGAAGACTTCGAGATCGAATCGGCGGTGCCCGCATGAAGTTCGGAATCGTCACCTTCCCTGGCTCCAACTGCGACTGCGACGCATTCCACGCCATCACCGAAATACTCGGTGAGGACGCCATCTATCTCTGGCACAAGGATCATGATCTGCAGGGATCAGATGTAATCATCCTGCCGGGCGGCTTCAGCTATGGCGATTATCTCCGAGCCGGTGCCATCGCACGCTTCAGTCCGATAATGCAGGAAGTAGCTGCCCACGCCAAAGCTGGCGGTCCCGTGCTTGGGGTCTGTAACGGATTTCAGATCGCGTGCGAGGCTGGTTTGCTCCCCGGCGCGCTGATGCGAAACGCGAACCTTCAGTTCGTTTCCGCCGAAGTGCGGGTGCGCGTCGAGAACAGTGATACAATGTTCACGAATCTTTACGAGCGCGGCGAAGTTTTGCGGATTCCAGTCGCCCACGGGGACGGCCGCTACGTAGCCTCCGCAGAGGTTCTGGACGAGCTCGAGGCCGAAGGGCGGGTTATCTTTAGATATGCGGACGCGAACGGCACACTCAGCGCGGACGCCAACCCAAACGGGTCTGAGCGCAACATCGCCGGAATCATCAGCGACGGGGGAAACGTGCTCGGCCTGATGCCGCATCCCGAGCGAGCCTGCAGTCCGTTGCTCGGCTCGAGTGACGGGGTGCGCCTGTTCGAATCAATCCTCAGCAGAGTGGCCGCCTGACATGTCGGAAGTGACTCCGCGTCCCGGCGATCCAACAATTACTCCCGCGCTTGTTGCGGAACATGGCTTAACGAAAGAGGAGTACGAGCGGTTGGTTGGCATGCTTGGCCGTGCTCCGACTTTCACCGAGCTTGGAATCGTCAGCGCGTTGTGGAGCGAGCACTGCTCGTACAAACATTCGCGGCACGTTCTCAAAACCTTGCCGACCGCCGCGCCATATGTGCTGCAAGGCCCAGGCGAAAATGCCGGAGTCATTTCAATCGGTGACGGGCTGGCGGTCGCATTCAAGATCGAATCTCACAACCATCCGTCGGCTATAGAGCCGTATCAGGGAGCCGCGACCGGTGTGGGCGGAATCCTGCGCGACGTGTTCACAATGGGCGCTCGTCCCATCGCAATGCTCAACTCACTTCGTTTCGGCAGCCTCGACGATTCACGGGTGCGGTATCTATTCTCAGGAGTCGTGAAGGGAATCGGCGACTATGGTAATTGCGTCGGAATTCCCACCGTCGCGGGCGAGATCGTGTTCGACCCGGCGTACGAGAACAATCCGCTCGTCAATGCCATGTGTGTCGGCCTGATGCACGAGGAAGATCTCATCCGCGCCAAAGCGGAAGGTGTCGGAAACCCGATCATGGCTGTTGGAGCGCGTACGGGGCGGGATGGAATCCACGGTGCGTCCTTCGCGTCCGAGGACCTTTCAGCCGCGAGTGATGCCAAGCGACCGCGCATCCAGGTCGGAGATCCGTTCACTGAAAAGCTTCTACTCGAGGCCAGCCTCGAGCTTATCAAGAGCGGACATATCGTCGCGATACAGGACATGGGTGCAGCGGGTCTGACGTCGTCGTCGGCTGAGATGGCGGAGCGCGGAGATGTCGGTGTGACAATCGATGTCACCAAAGTTCCTACGCGTGAAAGGGGCATGACACCTTACGAAATCCTTCTCAGCGAGTCGCAGGAGAGGATGCTCGTAGTTGCAAGGAAGGGACATGAGGAAGAAGTTCGCGCCATTCTGAGCAAATGGGACCTGACCGCGGCCGTGATCGGAGGGGTCATCGCGGAGCCGGTTTATCGGGTCACGGAAGGCGAAAGGGTCGTCGCTGAGTTCCCAGGCTCGAGGTTGGTGACGGATTGTCCGACGTATTCGCCCGATGCGCGTGAGGCACCCGCGATCCGGGATCTCCGCGCTGCAGACCCGAGCGTCATACCGGAGCTGGCGGAGGAAAAGGATCCCGCCTGGACGCTCGAGCGACTGCTGTCCGCGCCAACGATCGCGAGCAAGGCCTGGGCGTACCGGCAATACGATTCCACAGTGCGAACGAATACGGTCGTCGGGCCCGGCGGTGATGCCGCCGTGCTACGCGTGCGTGGAACGAACAAGGCAATTGCCGTGAAGACCGATGGGAACGGACGCTACGTATATCTCGATCCTCGGGTCGGCGGACGGATCGCTGTCGCCGAAGCAGCTCGCAATGTTGCATGCACGGGCGCGCGACCAATGGCAATCACCAATTGTCTCAATTTCGGCAATCCAACTCGCCCGGAAGTTTTCTATCAGTTCAGGGAAGCGGTCGCGGGGATGGCGGAGGCTTGTCGTGCGCTCGGCACACCAGTCACCGGCGGAAACGTGTCTCTCTACAATGAAAGCCCTTCCGGCGCAGTGTACCCAACGCCGGTAATCGGAATGGTAGGTCTGATCGACGATCTCTCCCACATCACGCGCGCCACCTTCCAGCGAGACGACGATGCAGTTCTTCTCCTCGGCGAAATGGGCGGCGAACTTGGCGGAAGCGAGTATCTCGCCACCATACACGGCGAAGTGATCGGAGCACCACCGCACTGCGATGTCGGTCGCGAGAAAGCAGTCATCGACGCGTTGCTGGAAGCGATCCGATCGGGTGTTGTGAGCTCGGCGCACGACTGCAGCGACGGCGGGCTTGCTGTCGCCCTGGCGGAATGCTGCATCGCGAATCGGGATTGCGAGAGCGGTGCCGAGATCGATCTTTCGAATTATTCCTCTTTTTCCGATCGCGCAATTCTGTTTGGAGAATCCCAGGGACGCATCGTGGTATCGACCTCGGCGCCGGAGCGCGTACTCGAGATTGCTGAAAGGATGGGTGTTCCGTGCGCCCAGATTGGACTAGTGCATCGACACTCCGAATCTCTCGAGATCACACTCCCCAGGAGATCGATGCGAAGCCCATTGTCACGGCTTCGCCTGGCGTACCATTCGACGATTCCAACGATCATGGCGCGCACTCCGGAGCACACCACATTCGACGAGTTGGCTCCCGTGGCGGCCCACTGATATGTGCGGGATCTTCGGCATCTACGGTAACGACCACGCCGCGGCGATGACCCACCTCGGCCTTTACTCGCTGCAGCACCGCGGGCAGGAATCCTCGGGCATCGTCGCCGTCGATCGTGAGCTGGGAGCACGAGCGATCAAGCGAATGGGGCTCGTATCCGAGGGATTTGGTCCGCCGGACGTGCAAAGTCTGCGCGGAGACATCGCAATTGGGCACACTCGCTATAGCACTGCGGGTTCTTCTACGATCGAGAATGCACAGCCGGTCCTGGCGAGATTTCGTGATGGTCACATTGGTCTCGCTCATAACGGAAACCTTATCAATGCGAGCGAGCTGCGCCGCGAGCTCGAAGATGCCGGCTCGATCTTCACCTCGACGATGGATTCCGAAGTTCTGGTGCATCGGATGGCTCGTTCGCCTGCGGAGAATCCCGAGCACCGGCTTGCCGATGCGCTCACGGGAGTGCAGGGCGCCTATTGTCTCGTGGTGATTGTGGGGAACACGCTTCTCGCAGCGCGCGACCCGCGCGGCTGGCGGCCTCTCGTAGTGGGAAAGCTCGGCGACGCCACCATCTTTGCCTCCGAGAGCTGTGCGCTCGATCTCCTTGGTGCGACTCTCGAGCGCGAGGTCGAGCGCGGCGAAATAATCGCCGTCGATGACGGTGGAATGCGCTCCATCTTTCCGCTCGAAAAACAGGAAGCGAGAAAGTGCGTCTTTGAATACGTCTATTTCTCGCGTCCGGACAGCCAGGTATTTGGCGGATCAGTGGACCGGGCTCGTCGAGAACTGGGTCGGAGACTGGCGCGTGACTTCCCCGCCCCGACCGCGGATCTCGTTTTCAGCGTGCCGGATTCCTCGAATTCCGCGGCACTCGGGTTTGCCGAAGAATCGGGACTACCTCTCGAGCTCGCGCTGATTCGGAATCACTATGTCGGCCGAACATTCCTCCAGCCAACGCAAGCTGGTCGCGACGCGAAAGTGAAAGTGAAATACAATGCCGTTCGCGAAGTCCTTCGTGACAAAAGCGTCGTGATGGTCGATGATTCGATTGTTCGCGGCACGACTACGCGCGGCCTGGTCAACATGGTTCGCGCCGCGGGCGCGAGAGAGGTGCATCTGCGTGTCAGCTCGTCGCCGGTTACTGGCCCGTGCTACTATGGCATCGATACGCCGACCCGTGAGGAGCTGATCGCGGCGAACATGTCCATCGACGAGATCACGCAGGAGGTCGGCGCTGATTCACTCGGCTACCTCACGCTCGACGGCATGCTCGAATCAGTCCCTGGCGGCCCGACGGGTTTTTGTCACGCCTGTTTCTCCGGCGACTATCCGACGCCACCACCTGCCGACCCGGAGAAGCTCCGCTTCGGCTGCGGCTGCTAACCTCGGTGGCACAGTCGGTCTTTTTTTTCGGTAACGGGTCCGCCGAGGGGGCGCGCGACCTGACGAGCGTCCTCGGCGGAAAAGGCGCGAACCTCGCCGAGATGACAAATCTCGGAGTGCCGGTGCCGGCCGGATTTACCATCGCCTGCAGCGAGTGCATCGAATACCTGAGTAGCGGCAAATACTCCGACAAGCTCCGCGCCGAGGTCGAGGGAAACGTCGCCCGATTGGAGAAGGAGACCGGGAAGAAGCTCGGTGATCCGAAGAATCCGCTTCTCGTCTCTGTAAGATCCGGCGCGCCGGTTTCGATGCCCGGGATGATGGAAACGATTCTCAACCTTGGCCTGAACGATCGCGCCGTAGTCGCGCTCGCTGAGCAGAGTCAGAACGCGCGGTTCGCCTACGATTCATTCCGTCGTTTCATCCAGATGTACTCCAACGTCGTACTCAGCGTCCCCAACAGCGACTTCGACCACCTGTTGAAGGCGAAGCGCATGACGGCTGGCGCTGCGACGGACGCAGATCTCGGAGAAAACGACCTGAGAAATCTGGTCGAAGAGTACAAGGCGCTGGTCAGGAATCGCACCGGTGCGGATTTCCCGCGAGATCCCCTCGTGCAACTCTGGGGCGCGATCGAGGCTGTATGGAAATCGTGGATGCAGAAAAAAGCGAAAGACTACCGGCGCGTCAACAACATCCCCGAAGACCTCGGGACCGCGGTCAGCGTCGTGGCGATGGTTTTTGGCAATCTCAGCGACGATTCCGGAACGGGTGTGGCATTCACTCGCGATCCATCGACAGGGGAGAAACGCTTCTACGGCGAGTTTCTCGTCAACGCACAAGGTGAGGATGTCGTCGCCGGTATCCGTACGCCGCTTGACATCGAAGAGATGGCGGAGCGACTGCCCACTGCCTACAAGGAGCTAATCGATACTCAGGAGCGGCTCGAGCAGCATTACCGTGACATGCAGGACCTCGAATTCACGGTAGAGCGTGGCAAGCTGTTTCTGCTGCAGACGCGCACCGGTAAACGGACTGCCGCCGCCGCGGTGCGCATTGCGCGTGACATGGTGAGTGAAGGACTCATCGACAAAATCGAAGCGGTGCGGCGAGTGCCAGCCGGGCAACTCGACCAGCTGCTGCATCCGATAATCGACCCATCGATTCGGGCGACGCCTCTTTGTCTCGGCCTTCCGGCGAGCCCGGGCGCCGCGAGCGGACGCGCGGTGTTCGATCCGGATACAGCCGAGCAACGGGCGCATGCGGGAGAGAGCGTGATTCTCGTTCGCGACGAAACTACTCCGGAAGATTTCCACGGAATCGTCGCGGCACGCGCCGTTCTCACCGCGCGTGGCGGCATGACGAGTCACGCTGCCGTGGTTGCGCGGGGGATGGGAAAATGTGCTGTCGTCGGATGCAAGGAGCTCGAGGTCGATTTGGAGCACCGCAGCTTCAACGTCAACGGGACCGTGATCGCGGAAGGCGACTGGCTGACGCTCGACGGCGCCACCGGTCGCGTGTTTGCCGGCGATTTATCGACGATTCCGAGCGAAGTCGTGCGTGTGACGAGTGGCACAATGTCACCCTCACAGGCGCCGCTTTACCAATCGTATTCCGAGCTGCTCGGCTGGGCAGACGAGGTGCGCAGGCTTCGCGTTCGCGCGAACGCCGACACTCCGCGTGACGCGCGCATCGCACGAAGCTTTGGCGCAGAAGGAATTGGGTTGTGCAGAACGGAGCACATGTTCTTCGAGGGCGA
>DASWCI010000308.1:0-2761 GCA_036390195.1 Gemmatimonadaceae bacterium | reverse complement strand
GGGGTTACACCGACCGTGAACTGACTCCGGGGAGTCGGATGCGCCGGCGTCGGCCTGATCTTCGGCTCGCTCGTGATAGCGACCGAGATCTTTCGGTGGTCCACCCTCATCGCCAGATGCGCCATCAACGCGCTCTCGATGTTCCGCACCACCTGCTTGGGCGTGAGCTCCGCCGTCGTCAGAACATGAATCTGCTCGACCGCGCCACTCTCGCTCTCGATGATCTTTGCGGAGACAACTCCCGGAAGCGTGAGGATCAGCTCCTCAGCACGCTTGATCGGGAGTACGCTGCCGGCGATGTTGTTCAAATTCAATCTTTTTTCTGCGGGGATTTGATGCTTCTGGCTGGAAACAGGTGGCCAATATTGCAGACGACTGTCAGTTAAGCAAGCAAAAATTCCCTATTCGTCCCTCCAAGCAAGCAAACGGATTACTGCAGAGCACAGTACCATTTTTCAGGGAAAACGCGATGCCTTTTTCGTATCACCGCGATGCTCATTTCATTTCACCGCGACAGTGAGTCGACAGTGAGTCAATGAAGACCCCTCGCTCGACCGAGTTGCACCGCTAACTGCGCGCTCTTCGAAAGCGCCGCCTTCGCTGTTGACGCATCACAAGAGATGTCCTATTGTCGGGCTAACTGCGCTCAATTCTCGCCAACCACCCGCCACGAGGATCCCATGCACAAACGCACAGCAGTCGCCGCGCTCGCTATCACGCTTTGCGCCGGCCCGGCCATCGCCCAGCAGTCACCGAATACTACGCCTGGGACAGTCACGAGGGTCGTGTTGATTCGCATCAAGCCCGGACACAACGATCAGTTCTGGGCGGATGTCCGTCAGCACCAGAAGCCGGTTCTCGATGAGCAGAAACGAAAGGGACTGCTGACGAACTACACCGTCGCTACCAAGTCCACTCTCGACAATCCCGATGATTGGAACGTGGTCGTGACTCTGACCTATCCCAACTGGGCCACGCTGGACAATCTCGGCGCTCGCGCGGACTCGGTTTCACTCGCGCACTACGGCTCCGCAGCCAATCGAACCGCTGCAGCAAACGCTCGCCTCGAACACAGCACCACGGTGGCAAGCTTCCTCGTCAGAGATCAGACGATCAATCCCTGGAAATAGCTGGCGTTACCGTAGCTCCCGAAGCGCCCCGAAAAAGGGGCGCTTTGTTTTCACTCGCGCATCGTCACTGAACGCCTCGATGCATGCGTTTCGTTGTTCACGCGGGCATCATTTCACGAACTCGCTGAGGCTCTTCGCCAAGCCAGTCCGGATGCGTTGCGGTCGAGTCGAAGATCGAGCTGGTCTTGAACAGCTCGAACTCACCATGCACCGCGGCTGCCTTCGTCTTGTCGAGAATCGCCTGCACGTCTGCCGCGCTCATTGGGCAGAACGTACGAACCGCATCGAACGCCTGGTCGAGTATCTCCATGCTGTCGCAGCCGGTGATGACGACGGAGGTCGGCAGATTCAGCGCGTAGTGGAGACACTCAATGGGCGTTACCGTGCGCGACTTGAGAATGATTCCGTTGGCCATGCTCTTCATGCCGAGCACGCCGATTTTTTGTTTCACCAACTCGGGCAGCACCAGCTTCTCGAAGCTGCGGTAGTGCGCATCCATGACGTTGAGCGGCATCTGTACCGTGTCGAACGCGAAGCCGTGTTCCTTCGCGACCTCGAGCATGTGTAGATGGATTCGCGGATCCTTGTGCCCGGTGAAGCCGATATACCGGAGCTTGCCCGCGGTACGCGCTTCGACCCGCGCGGCGTTTGCGCCCTCGGCATCGAAGATCCGGTGCGGATCCTCAAAGCGTATGACTTCGTGGTGCTGGACCAGATCGATGCGATCGGTCTGCAGGCGGCGGAACGACTCGTCGAGCTGTTTGGTCGCCTCTCGCTTCGACCGACCGTCGAGCTTCGTCATCAGGAACACCTTCTCCCGATAGCCGTCGCGAAGCGCCTTCCCCATTCGGATCTCGCTGGCGCCGCCGTTGTAGTCCCACGAGTTGTCCATGAAGTTGACGCCGCGATCGATTGCGGTTCTTACGATGCGAAGACCGAGCTGCTCGTCTACGGTGGGCATTCCGAGGTGCCAGCCGCCCAGCCCGATCGGCGATACTCGCTCTCCCGTGTTTCCGAGAACGCGGTATTGCGAGATCGCGTCCCCTGCGTCCTCACGCACGATGCTCTTGTTCTCCTGAAGGCGCCTCGCGCCGTTCACGAGCGACTGTCTTCACGACCGATGATTCCTCCAGGCCGACGCGTCCCATCGACACTTTCGCCAGTGCGGCAAGATCGCGTTCGCCGTCGCCGCGCGCGACGGCCTCGAGCAGACTCTCGTATACAACGTCGGCGAGAGGCATTGGCGCGGTAACTTCGTCGGCTGCCGCCAGTGCCAGCCGCAGGTCTTTCAGGGTGAGCGAGAGCCGAAAGCCGGGTGTGGCTCGTAACGTTGTTTGGCGATCGCGTCTCCGTAGTACTGATAAGCCGGCGCGGCGAATACGCCATTGGTCATCACGCTCAGCATATCCTCCGGGGCAATTCCATAACGCGACGACATCGCCGACGCCTCCGCCATTGCTTCCACCGCCGCGCCGAGCATGAAGTTGCCGGCGAGCTTGACGACGTTGGCTCGCTCCGGCTGGACTCCCATCGGCCAGGTCCGTTGCCCGATCACATCGAGGAGCGGCTGCACACGGGCAATTGCGCTCGGGTCGCCGGCGGCAACGATGGTGAGCTTGGCGGCCGCCGCG
>DASWCI010000307.1:0-3159 GCA_036390195.1 Gemmatimonadaceae bacterium | reverse complement strand
AGGTCCGCCACTCAGGATGACTTTCGCGGAAGCCGATGCGATCCCCGATTACATCCAGATCACTCAGCCGCAGATTTTCCGTCAGGGAAACATCACTCTGAACATCCCGCCGGGTATTCTCGTCCGCCACGATCTCGTGCTATTGCGGCTGATCAAGGATGCTTTCCCCGAGCGGCCGATTTACGTCTCGACCGGTGGAGGCGCGGGACTTGGGCTCGAGCCGTACCTGTTGTCACAGGGTTTCGTGCAGAAGCTGGTAGATCATCCCATCGCGGATACGCCGGAGACGCCGCACGTCGCTGGTCTGAATCTGGATGTCGAGCGGACCAGGGCTCTCTGGAACGACGTTTATCGCGGACCCGAAGTCCTGACCAAAGAGGGCGATTGGATCGATCGGGCGTCGTTCGGCATCCCGTACACCTACGCGTTCACGGGAGCGATCCTGAAAGATGCGCTTCAGGCGAAAGGTGATACGGCGGCCGCTGACAAAGTCATGAACCGGGTCAGAGGAATCGTGAAGGCCGCGCGGATCGAGGGGTTCCCGGGGGTATCGTAAACTCGCCACTACACACCTACGGCGTATAACTGCAACGGAACTGGCGGGAGGCGTCAGCGGTGCAGGCACAAGGCTAAGGGTTACGACGCCGGGACGTTCCTACTGCTCGTAAGGCACAGGCAGTTGATTGTGCTCCGAATGGTGCTGGTGAAGTCCCGACGTAGTGACCTCGCGCCTCTCACCTAACCGCTGACGCCTCCCGCCCGTTCAGTTGCAGTTTTCAGCCTGGAATTTGGAATAGCCAGTCCTCGCGCCCGCTCAGTTTGCCTTTCCCAAGCCGTACCGCTCCCAGATGTCCGCCATCCGATTCCGTGCTGCCGCAGAATCTTCGGGCAGCAGAAATCGCTGCTTGATCAGCGACGAGATTCCCTCATCTACCTTCCGAAGGAACTGCGTGCGGTTCGCGTGCAGCGCCTCGATGCTCGGGCGTGAGTCTCCGCTGGCGCGCCGCTCTGCCTCAGTCTTCCGCAGCGGAACGAATGTCCCACGAAAGCTGACGAGGCGATCTGTCGCGACGGGCATCCCGGTGCGAAGCTGCCACGGATAGTAGGTGGCAAGCGGGACGAGAATCTCGATGCTTCGAATTCCGCCCAGCTCGTTGCCGAGCGAATCGACGCCAGACACGAACACTGGATACGGAGCGCCGAGTGTTGGCGGCTCGCGATCGATGATTCCCTGACTCCAGCGCGGGCCGAAATCCATTCGGTATGGCTGATTCGGAATTCGCGCTACTGGAAGGTTTGAAACTCTCGGGAATTTCATAACCGCTGGACTCACCAGATCGTGCCGAGACAGGCTCGGATACACTGATGGGGGAGGTTGCTTTCCAACCGCAACCCAGTCGATCAGCGAGGACATTAGCGCTCTCAAAGCGAGTCGTTGATCGAGCGGATCTCCTCGATAAGCGATGGTCCCGGCAATCCTCGCCGAATCGGCATGTGGCCATGTGGCGGGGCCCGAGTGTTGGGCGGAGGAAATGACATAACGCCGTTCCGTGGGCAGGAAACCGACGTCGGTTTCTCCGTCCGGTGTCGTATGGGTGAGAGACGCTGCTCTTCCCCAGTATTCATGACCACCATCGACGTAGAAAACCTTGGTCCTGCTCGAGCCACGGATGTTGTCGCGAAGGCCCGCGCGCTGCCGCGTCACTGGGTCGCGGGTCGGAACAGTGGTGAATGGAAAAACGTCGGTCGGATAAAAGAACGTCGAGTATGGCTGCGCATCCCGTGACGGTTGTGCGAAGCGATGATTGAAGCTGCCGCGGCCGGCGCCGGCGGTATGCGCGAAGAATCCATCAAATGCTGGGCGTCCTGTCTCGTCGGTATTGAAATCCTGATAGAGGAAGTGGCGGATGAATCTTCCCGTCTGCGACACGCCGTAACCGATTCCCGATCGCACGTGGGCCAAGGCTGACGGATCGTACTTGAGGTAGGACATCATGTCGCGTACGGCGGCGAGGCCAGTCCCCACCACGACCGGATCTCGCGCCCGATAAACCACCTCGTAGATCTTTCCGGGCTTGAACCCTTTTGCCATGTAGACGGAGCGCGGATCGTGCGCGATCGTTCGCCCCGTGAGTCGCGCGAATTGCCATTCAGTTCGTGGCACTATGCTGCGTGCTCCGGTTGGACTATCGCGCACGGTAAGGATATTGGCGCGATCACCAGGATCAGCGACTGGGTAAGCGATCGGTCCTCCGATCGTGTGGCCAAGCGGGATTGTGTTCGTCGGCGTGTCGACGATGATGTCGCTGCGCACAAGTCCGGTGATAGGCCGTTGAACGGACCCAACCTTCGGCGCCAGAAAGTGAAGGGGCCCGGCTCCCGGCGGAACATCCCACTGCCACGCGAGCGCGACAATCGTGACGCCCCGTTTCATCAGCAGCGCGTCACCGTAGAAGTCGGCGGATAGCGGCGATGCGCTGGTGTTGCGACCGAGATTGAAGATGAACGTCGTCATCACTCCGCGGTTGACGATATCGATGACTGCGAGATTGGCCGAGCGCGCGGGATCCTTAGGTCGAAGCATCACGAACTCGCTGACAGCTTCCACTTCCCCGATGGAATTACGCGGCGCGAGGGCGAGATCGACAATTTTCTTGTTCTCGGGATTGTTCGGGTCAAACGCGAAGTACACTCGGCCCGTGATCCGCTCGTAGGCGCCCGCGCTGGCAAAGGTGCCAGTGATGTCGGCGCGAGTCAGTATCTCGATCCGGACGACGCGCGCGTCGGCTGGGGCCGACGCCAAAGCCAAGCCGAGCGGAATCAGAGCGAGGAAGCGAGCGATTCTCATGCGCGGAAAATTCGCGCTATAGGCCCGGTCGCGTAAGGGAACGCAACTGCAGCTATCAGCCTCCCGCCCGTTCAGTTGCAGTCGTCAGCCCGAATTTTGTAATAGCCAATCAGTCCCACCACCCATGCAAGTACCAGCTATCCTCACGAGCATCCCTGTATAGCCATACTATCATCCCATCATCGGTAACGCAGCGGAAATACTCGCGAGCGTACGGCTCGCTCCAGCGTCCTCCAGAGACACGATCGGGTCCGGCAGCAGAGACAATCGTCATCCACTCCTTGTCGCGAAACTGCACCGGCATCTCATGA
>DASWCI010000306.1:0-3155 GCA_036390195.1 Gemmatimonadaceae bacterium | reverse complement strand
AGATCCAGGATGTCACGAGTGACCTCCAGATCGCGAATCCGGAGGTAAGGGTGGCGATCGACCGCGATCGCGCAGGCTCCCTCGGCGTGTCCGCGCAGCAAATCGAGAGCGCGCTTTACGACGCCTACGGATCGCGACAGGTGTCGACGATCTATACGCCGAACAATCAGTACATGGTGATAATGGAACTGCTCCCACAGTTCCAACAGGACGTCAATGCGCTGAGGATGTTGTACGTGCGCTCGGAGAAGGGAGACCTCGTTCCGCTCAGCGCGGTGGCAAACATCACCCAGGGCGTAGGTCCACTTTCGATCACCCACGCGGGGCAGCTGCCCGCGGTGACGATTTCGTTCAACACGGCACCGGGCGTCGCGCTCGGCCAGGCGACTGCTGCCGTAGAAGCAGCGGCGGCGACGACAGTCCCCTCGACGGTGACGATGAGCTTTTCGGGAACCGCCCAGGCATTCCAGGCGAGCCAGCAGGGACTACTCGCGCTGCTCATTCTCGCGATCTTCGTCATCTACATGGTGCTCGGGATTTTGTACGAGAGCTTCATCCATCCGGCGACAATTCTCACCGGACTTCCCTTCGCGGCTTTCGGGGCGCTAGTAGCTCTATTCATTTTCAGAATGCCGCTCGACGTGTACGGGTTCGTCGGATTGATATTGCTCGTCGGCATCGTGAAGAAGAACGCTATCATGATGATCGATTTCGCCTTGGCGGCGGAGCGCACAGAGCACATCCCGCCAGCCAAGGCGATCGTTCAGGCGGCGAGTGTTCGCTTCCGCCCGATCATGATGACGACGTTCGCGGCACTTATGGCGACGCTTCCAATCGCGTTGGGAAGGGGCGCCGGTGCGGAAGCGCGACGTCCGCTCGGCGTCGCGGTGGTGGGGGGATTGGCGTTCTCTCAGCTCGTGACGCTTTACGTCACTCCCGTGTTCTACACGTACTTCGATGAGCTACCGGAGAGGGTGCGCGGATTTACCAGAAACACGATCGCGAGGATTCGGCGCCGCGGCGAACCTTCGCTGGCGCCCAGCGAGCGCTAGTTTGGTGTTGGCGGAAGGTCGTTCACGCTGCGGAAAATGTCGCTCGTCACACAGCGTCTTAAGCCGGGGGCCGTAGCATCATCGCAAGGTCGTCGGCCGTGTCCTTCGCCTGGAAGTAGTTGTCTTTGCTGCCGACGAAATGAATCGCTCGGTAGGTCTGAAAATCCTGAACGTAAGCGACGTTCTGAGCGTTAATCCATACGACGCGATTGTTTGTGTCTGTGACTCCAACCCACCTCATTTGGCCTCCTGAGCGTCCGCAAAGAAAAATACCCGGGACGAGAATCGAACTCGTAAGGCCATAGGCCGCGGGATTTTGAGTCCCGTGCGTCTACCAGTTCCGCCACCCGGGCGTAACGCACAATCTAGCTGGAATTTAGTGACTCAGTCGTGGTCCGACGAGAAGAACTACGGCCTCTTCTTCAAGCCCAGTCGCCCGCGCTGCAAGCCCATTGCGCCCCTCTGTGCACCATTCTGTCCAGCCAGCTCCTGCGCTCGCCTCCGGAACTGCTGCTGCAACGCGATGTATCGCGCACGCTGTACTGGGGTCATGAACCGCGCGAGGTCCTTCTGCTCGGCCTCGACAATGGAGATGCGCTGCTTCTGCAGCTGCAGTGCTTTGTCGATCAATTCACTGACGCGCTGCTGGTTCGGCTCGCCTGGCGACGTCATCTCGAGACGGAGCTGGCGCCGCGTCTCTCGCTCCTGGGCCGCAAGCTGATTGAGTTGGGGACCGAAGCGCGCGTTGGATTGTTGCAATTGGGCCATTTGCAGGTCGCTCAATCCGATCCGCTGCTGCGCAAGCCTGGCAACGCGTTCGCGAAACTGCTGCTCGAGCGCCGGGCGCTTTGCCTGTGTGTTGCCACCACGCACCGGTTGACCGAAAGCCGCAGCTGCGCCGAGACTGAGCGCCAGCGTCGTTAATCGAACAGTTCGCTTCATCGATCTAATCATGCTCAAAGACTGTCACCGCTGTCCACGGAGATCACCGGATCCGGCTCGGTCGACGGCAGTGCGTCGAAGCGATCCATCTCGTTCATCAGCTGAACGAGACTGCGATCGCTCAACCCGTCGACGTCAGCTGCGAGAGCGAGGGCGTGAGCATGAGCAAGCGCCGGAGCACCTCGATTAGCTCGCTGCTGTGAGTCCACACGCGCCCATTTCGGTGGCACAGCAGCGTTGGAATTATCTACTACCAGCGCCTCGAGAGTGTCTGTCCGGACGAAACGCTCTACCCTGGCGTTATGTCGAGTCGCAAGGATGGACCCGCCAACAATGATGATGAGGGCAGCCGCCGCGGCAACCAACCACTGCACCGGACGATGCCAAGCTGGCGCTTCGATGCCCGGGATAATTGCCTTGTAGGGCGGAATCTGACGCACGACTCGATCGATATCGATTGAAGGCGCAAAGACGGCCGCGCTTTTCACGGTGCGAAGGATCTCCAGCTCCTCACGGCAGCTCTCACAGCTCGCAAGATGCGTTTCAACGCGCTCTCTCGCGTCATCGGCGAGCGTGCGATGCAGGAGGTCCGGAAGCATTTCCTGGATCTCGGTATCAGTGCACTTATTCATTGGTCAGAAACTCCTTTACTGTCCTGAGCGCATTGTGGTAGTGAACCCGCGCTGCCCCTTCCGTGCTGCCTACCACTTCCGCGATCTCCTTGTATGACAAACCCTGCTGGACCCTTAACGTGAATACTTCTCGCTGCGTTGGCGAAAGTGCCTCGAGCGATTTTCTCACTCGCTCCTGCGCCTCCTCAGCGATCAGTCCATCGAGCGCTCCGTACTCACTCACCTGATCCGATTCATGCACCGGAACTGTTTCCCGGCTCCTTCGTTCTGCCCTTCTCCGATCCAGCATCAGCCTTCGCTCGATCGTGAAGAGCCACGTTCTCAACGTGCTCTCTCCGCGAAACGAATCGAGCGATGCAAACGCTCGCACGAAGGTATCCTGCACCAGCTCCTCTATTCCCTCCCACTCACCCGCGCTTGCGGCGAACCGCGCCAGCGCCTGCGAATGCCGACCCACCAACCGCGTTGCGGCGCGCGTGTCTCCGGCCTTCCAGCGGTTGATTAGCTCCATATCTGTCTCTTCGGGCCT
>DASWCI010000305.1:0-4593 GCA_036390195.1 Gemmatimonadaceae bacterium | reverse complement strand
TGGGTTCGGGGCATTGGGATTCAGCTCGATTTGTTTCTTCGCGGCAGCGAGTGCAGCGGCGCGATCGCCCTGAGTCCAAAGGTTGTACGCGTAAGTATTGTACGCCGGCGCGTAATCCGGATTCCTCGCAATGAAATCACGCAGCGCCGGTACCGGATTGTTGGGATCGGCAGTCGCTCCAATGGCATTGGCGGCGGCCATGCGGTCTGCCGGCATCAAATGCGCAGCGGCAGCGAAGAGCTCTCCAGCAACCCGCTGATTGTTCTGGAACGCTTCGCGGTAAGCGGCAGCAAGGAGGAGCTCGTGGGTGTTACCGTGTGCGGCGGCATCGGCAACACCACGATTGATCTCGGATAAAGCCTTCGCTCTCGTCAGCTCACCCGCCACGGTGGCAGCATTCGCGTACATCACTCGAGCCAGACCAAAGTTCGGATCGGCTTTGATTGCCGCGGCGAAGTGAGAGGCCGACGCCTCGGGCGAAAAATTCTGCCAATCATTGACGCCGGCCCTGAACTCGGCGGCTGCTTGCGGGACAGTGGTGGTGAGCTTGAGCGCAGTGTCGGTCTGCGATTTCGCCGCGAGCGGAGTCAGGCACGCGAGTAGAGCCGCGGCCGTGAGAATGGAAGTCAAACGCATCCGCATAAAAGTGCTCCTTGGGTGGGAAGGGAACGCTCTATCGATCAACCGCCGCGAATGGCGCGGACGGGATGATTGCGGAAGGGGGGCCAGCCCTATGGACTTACCAGCATTTGAAAGCGTCGTCAAGGCTCGGACAGACCGCAACAGGCAGCCGGCACAGTGCCTGCCTCGAAGACTGGCACGTCTATTTGCCGGTCCCCTTTGCTTCCAATGATACTGACGATTGTCGCGACACTCTTCGTCATCGCTGCCGGCGCATTCGTCTATACGACGATCGCGGTAAATGCCGAAGCCGATCGTGAGGACTCGATCGTATCAGTGCCGCGCATCGGCGAAGACGCTCACGCGTTCCTGCGCGCTCTGGCCGGGAGTGCAGGCCAGCAGATAATCGAGGGAAACGAGATCACCCTCTACCAAAACGGATCGGAGATATTTCCCGCGCTGCTGGACGCGATCGGAACGGCGCGGGAGAGCGTTCACTTCTCGACCTTCATCTATGAAGCCGGAGAGATTCCAACGCGCTTTGCCGAAGCCTTCGCCGCAGCCGCCAAGCGGGGTGTCGAAGTTCGTGTCGTTCTCGATCGGCGCGGCTGCAAGAGGATTCCGCGCAATCTGATCGCGTCGATGCGCGAGGCCGGCTGCAAGGTCGCCTGGTTCCGCGGCATTCGCTGGTACAACTGGGCGAGGTACAATCGTCGAACGCATCGAAAGCTTCTCGTGGTTGATGGCGAGCTCGCCTTCACCGGCGGCGTGGGCATCGCTGACCAATGGGACGGAAACGCGGACGCTCCCAATCATTGGCGCGACAGTCACGTGCGCATCCGTGGGCCGGCGGTGTTGGCGGTGCAGGCGGCGTTCGTCGACAACTGGAACGAGGCGAGTGGCGAGCTGCCGATCGGCGGATCGTACTTTCCACTCATAAACTCCGAAGGCGAGAGCGTTGTGTGCCCGGTGCAGAGCAATCCGGTAAACGCTACGAGCGCGGCGCAGCGATCGATGGCTGTTCTGATTGCGGGCGCGACTCGGCGGCTGTGGATTACGAACGCTTACTTCGTTCCGAGTCCACCATTCGTTCAGGCTTTATGTGCGGCGAAAAAGCGTGGCGTCGATGTAAAAGTTCTAATTCCGGGCCGCTATCAGAACCAGCCGGCGGTGGGCCGCGCGAGTCGTCAGACCTGGCCGCGATTATTGAAAGGCGGAGTGGAAATTTTCGAATAC
Source organism: Gemmatimonadaceae bacterium (assembly GCA_036390195.1). GTDB lineage: Bacteria > Gemmatimonadota > Gemmatimonadetes > Gemmatimonadales > Gemmatimonadaceae > UBA4720. Next base: position 2,736 of record DASWCI010000305.1, on the reverse strand, counting down.
GAGCCAACAATGATTCACGCCAAGACGGTGGTGGTCGACAGCGTCGTCAGCTCGATCGGGTCGATCAACTTCGATCCCCGCTCCTTTGCGTTGAACGCCGAATTCGGAATCGTCGCGCTCGACGCTCCTCTCGCCGGACGGCTCGAGGACGCGTTCGGCAATGATATTCGCTCTGCGCGGCGCGTAGTCGTGGAGGATCTGAGCCGCCTCTCGATCGGCGATAAGATCCTCGACGTCCTCTGTTACTGGATTCGCGCGCAACTCTAATCAGGTTGACGGATCGCACGGGCGGTCTTAATGTGGATGCCCCATGACGTAATCCTCCTGCGCGCGTTGATGCGCGTCACGAAGTGATCCGTCCACGCCGTTCGTGACCTCGTAGTAGCGCTACGGTCCCGGGCGCGCAAATTATCTGCGCGATGCAAACCAGTCGGCGCATCCACTCGATCGACGTCGCGCGCGGCGTCGTGATGGTCCTGATGGCCATCGATCACGTCCGCGTCTACGCCGGCGTGCCTCCCGGCGGTCCGAGGCCGGGCGTGTTCTTCACGCGCTGGATCACCAACTTCGTCGCGCCCGCGTTCGCCTTTCTCGCCGGGACGTCAGCGTATCTGCTCGGCCAGCGAATGGGCGATCGCCGAGCGCTGTCGCGCTACCTGGTCACGCGCGGACTGATACTGGTGTTGCTCGAACTCACCGTCATTCGCGTGGCGTGGACCTTCAACTTCGACTTCGGCCACTATCTCCTGGCGGGCGTCATCTGGATGCTCGGCTGGTGCATGGTGTTGCTCGCCGCGCTTGTCTGGCTGCCGACGGTAGCCATCGGAGCGTTCGGCGTCGCGATAATCGCGCTGCACAACTTGATGGACTTTGTGCCGCTGAACGAAGATCAGCTGGCGCAGAGCTCACTCGCCTGGCTCTGGCAGATACTGTATTACGGGGGACCGATTCAGCTCGGACACAACGGTCCGACGCTGATGGTGCTCTACTCGATCGTGCCGTGGATCGGCGTGATGGCGGCGGGCTACGCGTTCGGCGCGGTGATAACGCTCGAGCCGAGTCGTCGCGACAGGATCTGCGTGACGATCGGCGCGTCGGCGATCGTGCTCTTCCTGTTGCTGCGCACGATCGACGTGTATGGCGATCCGCGTCACTGGCACGTGACCGCGCCGACTCCGATGCCGGCGGCGTTCCGTTTTATAAACACGACCAAGTATCCAGCCTCGCTCCAGTTTCTGCTGATGACGCTCGGCCCGACGATTCTCTTGTTGCCACTGGCGGATCGAGCGCGACGCAAGGTCGGAGAATTCTGGGCGACGTTCGGCCGAGTGCCGATGTTCTACTATCTAATTCACATTCCGGCGATCCATTTCGCGGCGGTGATCGTCTCGCTGGCGCGGGAGGGAAGGGCGGATCCGTGGCTCTTCGCGAATCATCCGATGATGAATCCTCCGCCGCCCGAGGGCTACACGTGGAAGCTCTCGCTGCTGTACGCGGTCTTCATTGTTGTGGTAGCGTTGCTCTACTTCCCGTGTCGCTGGTACGCGCGGAGAAAGGCGACGAATCCGGCGCCGTGGATGCGCTACATCTGACCGCGCTATCGGGTACGGCTCGGTGAACTGTCTTCGGAACTTTCTCGCGCGATCTGTCCGAGGAGCCCTTTTTGTACCGCAGCCAATTGCTGGACAGACGCGTTGAGAACCACCAGCTCCGCCTCGAGTCGTTTGATGCGCTCCGCCGGCAGTGCATCTGCTGGTCTGATGCGATTCACGAACGCCATCGCGACACGCTCGACTGACCTCAGCACCCGTTCCACTACCGGGGGGACGATGTCATCGACGATTGCCGGAACTATCGCGAACCCGACTACCAGTAGGACAACTCCAACTATTAGCAGTTCTTCGCTCACGGGCTCTCCTTCCCTACTTACGAGAGAGACACCAGGCCTCTGGACCGTACGGCTGCCGGCTCTTGAAGGTGTCGCCGCTGGTATCAGCGAGGCGTTGACACGCTCGGCAACGATATAATACTACTCGGCACGCCCTCAGGAGCGATTATGCCCGACGACATGGGAACCTTCCGCGTAGATGTCGAGATCGAGAACCCCGCCCGTCCGGGCGAGAGACGAACGCTCACTTCCGTACTGGTGGACACCGGCGCGGAATTGTCGTGGTTCCCAGCGGCGGCGCTCGAGTCACTGGGCATCGAGCGCTATAAAACGTGGCGCTTCCGGCAAGCCGACGGGACGATTCTCGAGCGCTGGGTCGGCGGTGCGTACATCTATGTCGCCGGCAAACGAACCAACGACGATGTCGTGTTCGGAGAGCCTGGCGACCTCGCGTTGTTGGGCTCACGCACGCTGGAGGGTCTCAACTTCCGGATCGAGGCCGTCACCAAGCAATTAGTGGACGCGGGTCCTGCACCGGCAGCAGCCGCGGCTTAACGCGGACGAAGTCCTCTGCGCGATCGAGCTACTGCATCCAGTGAATCGTAGACCGCGCGCTTGACCATCGTGCGCGGCGCGATCTCGGGTCCGATCTCGAGTAGCGCATCGGTAGATCCATTGTAGCGCGGCCAACGCGGCCACTTACCAGCGGTCGGTGGACCGTTGGGATCACCACTCGTAGCGAACGCCACCCAGTAGTCGCTCATCGCCTCCGCCACCGTCGAGTCGTAAGGTGTCGAGCCCGCGCTCGGCTGCAGCGGATGCGGTCGCCCGAAGACGAAGGTGATTTC
>DASWCI010000304.1:0-4973 GCA_036390195.1 Gemmatimonadaceae bacterium | reverse complement strand
AAGGAGTGGGGGGCGATGGAGCGGAAGGGTTTCCGCCCGGTCACGGCGACATAACGGTAAGGATTGTCTCGGGCCGGCCCGCGGCCCAACGCCGTAAAGCCCATTGCCCCAAGCCGGTAGTCTTCATTTGCATTTGCAGTTGCTGACTTGATCAGCAAGAGAATTGCTGCCAATCTCTGACGTGGGAGAAAAATCTCAACCGGAGATATCGATGCTACGCGCCTGGTCCATCATCGCGACAGGTCTTGCCGCCGCAACCATCGCCTGTGCCACCACGACTCCCGGAATCGGAGTTACCTCCAGCGATTTTGATCTGAATCCTTTGGTTGGCGAGTGGCGGGGTGATTACAGCAGCGCCGAGACCGGAAGACGCGGCACGATCGCTTTCACTCTTCGGGCCGGCGAGTCGTCAGCGTCGGGGAACGTCGTAATGATTCCTCGCGCCGACTCCCTTCTGACCGCGGAGGAGCGCGAGCTCGTGAGCAATGTCTCGTCGCCCGGGCGCACCGTTCTCAAGATTCATTTTATCAGGAAAGAAGGCGGCAATCTGAGCGGCACGCTCGACCCGTACAACGACCCTGATTGTGACTGTAAGGTCACGACGACATTCCAGGGGACTTTTCGCGACGCTCGAACTATCGAGGGGACGTTCAGCACCGTTCCATCCGTTCCCGGGCGCGGAGTCACAGGCGGGAGATGGAAGGTCGCGCGAGTCAAGAAACTCTGACGGGACCTGGAACTGCAACTGCAACTGCAACTGAACAAGACGTCAGCCTAGTTCAGTGCAGTTGTCTTTGCACTTTCCGTTCACGAGGTCCTATCGGGCGGCTCGTCGTGCGCCGCGATCTCCAAGTGAAAGCGGTGGAGGAACCGGTGCAGCGCCGGCGCGAACAGAATGCCGACCATCGTGATGAAGGTCACGCCACTGAACAGCGCGTAGAAACCGGCGAAGATGTGCAGGCGCACTAGTGCCGCCCCGGTGAGCTGAGGATCGGGCGGCGGTCCCTCGCCGGACAGGATCATCGAAGCATAGTAGAACGATTCTTCCCAGCCGAGTCTGCCGAGCCAGTGGTAGCCGCCCATCCCGATGAAAAGGCCGATGCCAATTACACTCGCCGCGATGGCTACGCTGCGAAGCATCCGAAGTGCGAACACCCGCCGCGACGGTATCGGCATCATCATGATCTCTGGGTCGGGCATCGCGCCGATGACTCTGCGATAAAACGGCATTAGTGTCTCCTCATCTCACTTCCATGCGGTTCATCCGGCACGGCGTTGCGCTAAATTTGGTGTAATCACTGGAGAACAGCATGCCGAAGACCGGTTCGACTGCACCACCCGCCGCCGCGCCCAAGAAAAACACCGCTTCCCCCGCGCGTTCAGCCCCCTCCAAACCCGGTGCAGCCTCTACCAGGAACTCCGCAAAACCAGCCGCCGCAGCGCCTTCCAGGAACTCCGCCAAGCCATCCGCCGCCGCTCCGTCAGGTAGCGCGCTCGAGATAAAGGACACACGCACCAGCAAGACCTACTCGATTCCCGTCGCCGAAGGCGCGATTCGGGCGAACGACCTCAAGAAAATCAAGACTGATAACCCGGACGACACGGGTCTCATGAGCTACGATCCGGCGTTCATGAACACTGCGTCGTGCCGGAGCGCGATCACCTACATCGATGGCGACAAGGGAATCCTACGCTATCGCGGATATCCGATCGAGCAGCTCGCTGAAAACGCAACGTTTCTGGAGGTCGCCTGGCTACTCCGTCACGGCGAGCTGCCGACGCAGCAGGAGTACGATCAGTTCGTGCACGACATCACGTTCCACACTTACGTGCACGAGAACATGCGCAAGTTCCTCGAGGGGTTCCGGTACGACGCGCATCCGATGGCGATACTCAACAGCTCGATCGCGGGCCTCGCATCGTTTTATCCATCGGCGCGCAACATTTTCGACGAGACCGAGCGCAACATCTCGATCATCCGTCTCCTGGCCAAGACGCCTACGATAGCGGCGTTCTCGTATCGACACGTGAAGGGGTTGCCGTTCGTCTATCCCGACAACCGCCTCTCCTACGTCGAGAATTTTCTGTCGATGGTCGCTCGCATGAGCGAGTCGAAGTACGAGGCGAACCCGGTGTTCGCGCGTGCGCTCGAGATCCTGTTCATCCTCCACGCTGATCATGAGCAGAACTGCTCGACGAGTGCCGTGCGCGGCGTTGGCTCCTCACACGTCGACCCGTTCTCGGCTGTCTCGGCCGGCGTTGCCGCGCTTTTTGGTCCGCTCCACGGCGGAGCCAACGAGCAGGTGCTCCGCATGATCAAGGACATCGGCAGCGTGAAGAACGTGCCGAAGTTTATCGAGAGCGTGAAGACTGGTGAGGGTGGCCGGCTGATGGGCTTTGGACACCGCGTCTACAAGAGCTATGATCCGCGCGCCAAGATCGTGAAGAAGCTCGCTGATGAAGTCTTCAATGTGGTTGGCGTCGACAAGGATCTGGAGATCGCGCTGGAGCTCGAGCGCATTGCCCTCGCCGACGATTATTTCGTCTCACGGAAGCTGTACCCGAACGTCGACTTCTACACCGGACTGATTTATCGGTCGATGGCGTTTCCGATGGATTTCTTCACGGTGCTGTTCGCGATTGGTCGGATGCCGGGGTGGCTGGCGCAGTGGGAGGAGATGCTGCTCGACAAGGAGCAGAAAATCTCCCGGCCGCGGCAGATTTATATCGGGGCGGGCGAGAGGACTTACCGAAGCAGGCTCACGAAAACCTAGACTCGGAACTGCAACTGAACGGGGCGGGAGGCATCAGCCACTAGGTGCGAGGCCTTAGGTCACTACGTCGGGGCTCCACCGGTGGCGTTCGGAGTACAAGCAACTGCCTGTACTGTAAGGCGAGTAGTAACGTCCCGACGCCGTGACCTCGAGCCTCGCGCCTGCATGGCTGACGCCTCCCGCCCGTTTCAGTTGCAGTTATCAGCCTCCCGCCCGTTCAGTTGCAGTTACGAGCCGCCGGCCCGTTCAGTTGCAGTTGACGTTACCACGGCCTCAGCGCAACCAGCATTAACTCCGGCCGCCGATCGCGGTTGGTGTCAACGAGCTCGGCAATCGGCCAGCTGCCGGAATTCACGAACAGCACGTCAGGTCCGGTCGCCTCGCTGTGCCAGACACCTGTGAGTGGATCAGTGTATCCAAGCGTGACCGCGTGGAGCGCAAGCCTATCGAACGCTACAGGGCCGAGGAGATTGAGCAGTGCATCGCGAGTAAGCGTTCCCGAACTGACTCGTCGCCCGAAGACGATATCGCCGATGTTGCGCGTGGTTCCCCACCGCACGTTTTGCGTCGAACCAAGACCGAATCCCTTGTCCAGGCACCACTGTCGGCCCCAGACCGGATGGCCTGCGCCGGACCGGCAGAAGCTGGGTGCGCCAGCATTAACCTGATCGTTCGCCGGAAAAACATCCCACGCTCCGAGTGTCCGCGCGTGATCGTCATCGAGCGCAACAAGAACATCGCCCTTTCGATTGCGGAGGAAAACCTGATTCGACGCCGGGACAACGAGCAGCGCGTTGTCCGGTGCGCCCCGAGCCAGGGCGTAAGCGACCGCACCACCCGTTACGAACTCCGAGGGCCTGTTGCTGATTACGAAGGTGCGGACAACCGGCCGCACTTCGCTGACGTGGAGATCGCGCTCGAACCGACTCACAGCGCGCCCACGATTCGGGGCGGCAGCAACACTTGCGCGAGCAGACGCGTTTGCGGAAGCCGGCAGTGTCGTGTGTACCGCGCCGGTTACATGCTCTGCCGAACGGCCGCCACCGCGGCTAACCTCCGCTGCCCGCATCTGCCCGGCGTTTTGCGGTGGTCCGTGGTCCTGCGAAGCCGAAGCACCTCTTGATGGCTTCGCGACGGGACCTTTCGCGGCTTTCTCACCGCCGCGAGCCTGACCTTGCCCCGCCTTTTCGCCGCCTTGTCCCTTTCCCTGTCCTTTTCCCTGTCCGTCGGCGATGGTCGCCGTAGCCGTCATGGCGAGCGGCAAGAGTATCATCGCAATCCAGCATCTCGTTTTCATGGTTAGCGCCCTCATCGAATGAGCCGCGTTTTGCGACTAGCTCTGCGAAAAGGCGCAAGGAACTGGCCAGAGTTGCCCGAACAGATGTTGCGATGGCTTTTGTTGGCTAAAGTCGCAAACTTCGAAACGCGGTGCCGCTTGTCGGCTAAGCCGTCGCGAACTTCGATACTCCTTCCGCGGCAAGCAACGCCTTCTTCACACCAGGCATTCCGCTGTATCCGCCAATCGATCCGTCGCTCATCACGACGCGGTGGCAAGGCACCACTACTGCAACTGGATTTGCTCCGCACGCCTGGGCGACGGCGCGGGTTGCATTGGGACACTTGATTGCCTGCGCGATTTCGAGATACGAACGCGTTGAGCCAGGTGGAATCGCGAGCAGCTGATTCCAGACTTCGCGCTGGAAATCGGTACCCTGCAGATCGAGTGAAGGCGCGTCGTCAAGTCTGCTTCCTCCGATTCGCGCCAGAATCAAATCGAGCGTCGGCTTCAAAACGGCGTCGTCGCGCTCGACTTTCGCCCTCGGAAAACGCTTGCGCAACGACTCTTCAGCTCCCTCATTCGATTCGCGCAGGTGAACCGCGCACACGCCCTTATTAGTTGCCGCGACGAGCACTGTACCGAGCGGACTGCCGCCGGTAGTGAACTTGATCTCCATCGTTTCTTCCTATGTTGATGCTAACAGTATGTTGCGGCACGGCCGGGTCTGCCAGCGATTTGCCACGACTTTTCATCGCGAGTGCCATCGAAAAAATCCGTGCGTGGCACGCTCGATCCCCTTAGGAAACTTCCCTCACACTTTTTCCGGCACTTCCTTACAGACTGTGAACTCCTGTAGCTAATTCTTTCCTAAGCGTCGAATCGAGCCGATCTCATTGATCGGCCTTGCTCAGATGGAGGAA
>DASWCI010000303.1:0-5221 GCA_036390195.1 Gemmatimonadaceae bacterium | reverse complement strand
CGCGTCGACAATCGGGGCGGCATGTTCAGAAAGCTGGGCGGGAACTTCGACGGCGATGTATCCATCGGTTTCTGGTCGAAGGATGGGAAGACCATCTACTTCAATGGGGGAATCAAGGCATCGACCCAGCTGATGGCACTCGACATAGACAAGAACATGGTTCGACAGGTGTCGAATGCGCGCGCGGCGCTCAACGTCAATCAGAACGATGACTCGAAACTACTGCTGCTGAACTACGCCGATCCGCGGACCCCTCCGACACTGTTCACAGTTACCTCCGTCGATCAGGTCCCCGTTCGCGCGAGCTGGCGACAGCTGACCGACGCCAATCCGCAGGTCCGCAACTTCGCGCTGGGCGACGAAGAGGAGATCAGCTGGAAATCTTCCGATGGAAAGACTGTCGGTGGAATTCTTATCAAACCCGTCGGATACCAGGTCGGAACTCGCTACCCGCTGATCGTCGCGATTCACGGCGGACCTGCGGCTGCCGACGTGCTTGGATTCAATGGCGGCTATGGCGCTCAGACATACGCCGGAGCGGGCTATGCTGTGCTCTTGCCGAACTACCGCGGCTCAAGCAACTACGGCGAGAAGCACAAGACCGATATCGTCGGCAACTATTTCCAGAAAGGCTACGAAGACATTATGACCGGAGTCGACTACCTGATCTCACAGGGCATCGTCGACAGCACCAAGATGGGAGTCCTCGGCTGGAGTGCCGGCGGTCACTGGTCGAACTGGATTCTTACCCATACCAATCGCTTCAAGGCGATCAGTACTGGCGCAGGCACCTCGAACTGGATCTCGATGTACGCCGAGAGCGACATACAGAGAAACCGCCAGTTTTACCTCGGAAACAAGCTGCCGTACGACGACTTCGACGCCTACTGGAATCAATCGCCGCTCAAGTACATCAAGAACGCGAAGACTCCAACGATGATTCACGTCGTGGAAGGAGATCCGCGCGTTCCGCGTCCGCAGTCGGAAGAGCTGTTCATGGCGCTCAAGCGTCTCGGCGTTCCGACCGAGCTGTACGTCTATCCGGGCAACACTCACGGAATTCCCGATCCCCGGAATCAGCTTGTAAAGTCAGTTGCTGAGATGGCGTGGATGGACTACTGGGTCAGAGGAAGTGGAAAGAAGTTCGCCTGGCGAGATGTCCTGAAGACGCTGGACCCGGAAGGATCGGTCGGTACGGCTACGGCAGCATCCAACCAGAACTAGCGCCCCTCTTCCCCCACCCCGCTCTCCCTTCGGTCATGAGTAATCAACGCACGTTGCGCATGATTCTCAGCTCGGCTGCAGTCCTTCTTGCCGGCGTGATCGCGTGCGCTGCTAGTCGCGCTGGTCAGTCCGGTGTTGGGCGACTGCAGATCGTGCATGCCGACACCGCGGCTTTGCGCAAGAAGCTGGACTCGATCGCAGACGCGCATCACGGGACAGTCGGCTACAGCGTCATCGATCTCGAGACAGGCGCGCGAATAAGCAGACGCGGCGACGAGACATTCCCGACTGCCAGTTTGATCAAGGTGGCGATTCTGGTGACAGTGTACGACCTGGTGGCGAAGGGCCAGCTATCACTCGACGATCCGCTCACTGTGCTCAAGATCGATCAGGTTCCCGGCTCGGGAATCGTGCAGTTCCTGCACAACGGCACGGTGTTGACCATTCACGACGCCGCGTGGCTCATGTCCACAATCAGCGACAACACCGCAACCAACTTGTTGCTCGACCGGATCATCATCAGGCGCGTTTGGGCCAAAATGGACTCGCTCGGTCTACAGCACACCCGAGTCCACTCAAAGAGTTTCCTTCGCAACTCGAGCGTCGCGATGGACAGCTCGGTGAAATACGGATTTGGAGTAACGACGCCCAACGAGATGGCGCATCTGTTCGAGCTAATGGCGCAGCGTAAAGCAGTGAATGCCACCGCGGACTCCACGATGCTGGACATCCTCGAGCACAACGGCACCGACTTCATGCTTCAGCGCTACGCCGGTGGCGCGCGCGCTGCTCACAAGGATGGCGAGACGGACGCAGTACGAACCGAGTGCACGCTCTGGTACCTTCGCAACCGTGTGGTGGCTTGTGTGATGACTAAAGAGAACAAGGATCAGCGCTGGATCCTCGACAACGAGCCTCAGCTCACGATGGCCAACATGGGCCTCGCGATCATCAATGCATTTGGAGGAGTGCCGCCGGCACCCGCTTCCCAGTAGCGACCTAGACTACTCGGTGTCTTCCACTAATGCGCGCCGCCAGTGCTCTCACATCAGATGGTGTGAGCAGCGTCTCGTAGTGTGCCGAGCGCTTGTCATAGTGGGTAAGAAGCTTTCCCGCTCCAGGCGCGATCACCGCGCGCTCGTAGTCGGTGCCGGCGAACGCCTTCACCGCGTTTATGTCGACGAACTGGGTAATGGTGACGAACTCGATTTCCTGATTGGCCGCTTCGCGTTTCATTAGATAGGCGCCGTTGTAGCCTCTGATTCGATGGATCCCGGGTAGAACGTCCGCTCGGAGGAGCGATTCGTATTTGGCCGCGTCCTCCACTTTCGTCCAGCCGTGCCAGATTCTGCTGATCATACGATGTCCCTCACTGTCCTTCCCTCTTCCCTCTTCCCTCTTCCCTCTTCCCTCTTCCCCTTCAACTCTTCCCTCTTCCCTCTTCCCTCTTCCTCTTCCCTCTTCCTCTTCCATCTTCAACTCTTCAACTCTTCCCAGGCCTGCCTCCGCTCCGCTCGCCAACACCCAGTTTTCGGGTCAAGAAGTCAGCCACCGCGTTGTCTACTTTCACCGAATTAGCGTGACGCATAAAGTGATGCGTATCGTCGGGTACGATCAGCTCTTCGTAAGGAACGCCGGCTGCGTCGAGCCTCCGGACCAGGTCCACCGTCTGAGCAACCTGGACGTTGCGGTCATCGTCGCCGTGGATGAGTAGCACCGGAGATTTCCATCCTCTCACGTACGCGACTGGCGACGACTGAAAAGCTGTTTCAATGGCCCGATCGTAGTCGGGCGCTTGCTCGTACCCAACCCGCTTCGCGCGAGGGGCGTCTGTCGTCCAGTCGTGAACACCGTGAATGTCGACGCCGGCAGCGAACAGGTCGGAATTTTTCGCCAGCGCCATCGCGGTGAGAAAGCCTCCATAGGAGCCGCCATAAATTCCGATTCGCGACGGATCGACCTGTGGCAGTGATCGCAGATAGTCGGCGCCGGCTTTCACATCGAGATACTCGGCCGCTCCCCGCGTACCTGAGTTGGGCGGGTGATGGAACTCGTGGCCGTATCCGATTCCAAGGCGGTAATTCACCGACAGCACCACCAAGCCGAGATTGGCCAGATACTGATTCTCGGCGTACTCGTTCGAGTAATAATCGGAGTAGTGCCACCCCAGTAGCATTTGTCGTGGCGGTCCGCCGTGGACGAAGATGACTGCGGGTTTCTTCCCGGGTTGTCCCGGTTTCTCGAACAGCTGACCGTGAATGGTCAGGCCGTCGCTTGATTTGAAGACCACTTTGCGAGGCGTCACCAGCTGCGCCGTCGGAAAGTCAGCAGGGATCCGATCGGCGCCGATCAATCTTGGATTTCCACCAGCGATTGGCATGACGGCCGGGACGGGAGGGCGTTGCGCGGTTGCACCGATGAACACGATCGATTGCCCATCACCCGTCACGAACGGGTTCCACTCGAGGCCGTTGCCTGATGTCATCACCTGAGGATTGGCGCGATCGACCGGCACCTTTACAACGTGTCGACGGTCGTCGTCGTTGATGTCTGCTCCCGTGTTCGCCGCAAAAACGAGCCAGTGTCCATCAGGACTCAGGTGGATGTACTCCGCCATGTAATTACCCGGCGTGAGCGGCAGTGGTGTCCCGCCGCTCTCGCCGACGGAGTAGAGATGCGGCCAGCCATCGACATCGGATAGAAATACGATCCGTCCGTTCGCTGCCCAGTGCAGATTCGCCTCGCCGTGAGTCTCCGGATAGGATCCACGCAACGTTTTCGGTGATTCCCATAGCCGTTGCCCAGTTCCTGTCGTTGCATCGGCAGTCCAGATCGCCCACGGGACATTCCGCTGCTTGAGGATCGAGTCGGGTGCTCCACCTCTTCCCGGGACGCGCACGAATGCGATCCGTCTTCCGTCGGGCGACCAGCGCGGTGAGAAATCGCGCGCACTCGACGGTGAGAGCCACACTATCGGCGCTGAGTCACTGACGAAAATTCCGACCCAGGCGTGATCGCCGCGATCGGCGACGAATGCGAGGCGCGATCCATCGGGCGACCAGGCCAGGTCACCAAGGTTTCCACGCACAGTGAAAAATTTCTTCGCCGGAGAGGCTCCGTCGATCGGGCTGGTCCAGATCTCGTGATTCTTCGTAAAGGCAACGCGATCTCCTCGTGGAGAAATCGCGGGCTCATCGCCCTCGGCCAATGCTTTCGGAGATCCACCGGCGAAGGGGACCGACCACACTTCGACCTTGAATCCCGTCGGGCTCTCTATCGGATTGACGGGAACGCTCTCGTCCCAGTTACCACCATGATCGCCGCCACGCACGTACACGACGTACTTGCCATCCGAAGAGATGGAAATGCTCGTTAGCTCCTGTCCATCATCGGCGGTGTAATTGGTAACGCGATGTGCGGTAAACTCCGGGCCTTCGGCAACCCAGACATTCCTGAGCCCACGTTCGTTCAAGGCCCAGGCGATGCGAGAGCCTGACGATGCTGCCACCAGCTCGTTCGGAAACGGGTAGCTCTTGACCTGTTCGATTGTGAACGACCCGCCCGGACGCTGACCGTGCAGCCTCGTTGGTTCGAGAGCGATGAGAAGGACGGCCAGTGTTATGTGGCTTCGAACTTTCGCTTGCATTCTGATCCTCAGTGACCGGTACGCTCTACAGTCTTACCGGTGAAATTCTCGGTGCTCAGATCCTTGGACGACAACGATCGCACGTACGCGGTCAGCATCCAGATCTGATCGTTGGAGATGCGTCCGCCCCAGGCGGGCATCCCATCGGGTCTTCCCTGATATATCGATTCGAATACTTCGCCCGGAGAGCCGCCGAAGTGCCAGCGTCCGTCCTGAAAACTCGGCCCCATCGCCCCGGAGCCATCGGCACCGTGACAATCAAGGCAGTTATACCCGACAAAAAGTTGTGCACCAGTGCTGATGGCCTTTTTGTCACCCTCATAAGGATTTTTGACGACGACCGGTTTGATG
>DASWCI010000302.1:0-4467 GCA_036390195.1 Gemmatimonadaceae bacterium | reverse complement strand
GATCACTGGCAGACGCGATTCGGTTCGCTAGCGACTGGCCGAAGGCGGGTGACGACACCGCGATGGCGACGAACGATGCGATTGAGAGCTGCGAGAAGCCGTTCGTCATTTGTCGATGATCTCCAATAGAAGCTGTTTCGTCCGCGGATCGTTCTTGCGCGACAGCGCTGAAATGGCCATGCGCCGCATGTCGGGGTCGGTTCCTGTCTTCGCGATCTGGAGCAGTTTGTCGGTCGCTTCCGGATTGGAGCGCTGCGCGTAGAGTTGGATCAGCTGCATGCGCAGCGGCCGGTCATCCGCGACATCATACATGCGGACAAGATCACCGATGGGAATGGTGGACGCCCCGGCGTAACGAAGCGCCATGACGCGGACCTCGACGGGCTCGTTCTGATTTCTCACAACGCTCAACAGCCATTGCTCGTTGTCAGTGCCACCGATTCGGGCGATCGCGCGGAGGGCCGATGCTTTTAGACGGGGGCTTTCGAGCTTGGGGTAGAGCGACCTCAGATAAGCGCCGTTGTCGGGCGTGCGATCGTCATCGATGCTCGCCAGCGCCGTCGCCCGCAAGCTCTCGCTCAAGTCAGCACGCTCAATGATCGCGCGCAGGCTTTGGCGCGCCCGCGGACTGTCGCTTCGTCCCAGCGCGGAAATCGCAGCGCGTTGCAGCTGCTCGTTGCCGGGAGTGCGCGCAATCTCCTCGATCGTGGAAATCGCCTGGTCGCCGGGCATCGCGGCGAGAAATCGCAACGCTTCCGAGCGAACCCTGATGTCGGGATCGTTGCGAGCCGCGCCCATCACGAGATTCATGGCTTCGGCATCAGTGCGCCGGCCTAACAAGTAGATCGCCGCACGACGGAGACTCACGGAGCAATCGTCACGCTTCGCGAGAACACGGCGGAGGATTGGAGTCGTGGATTCGGGATCGGTCTGCCCGAGGGAATTCAGCGCTTCCACCCGCACAGCGAGATCTTCGCGGTCACACGCGGCACCCGGCTGCGACGCAGCCTCGTTGAGCGCCTTCCTGGCCTGTCCGTCTCCCTGCGCCGCCAATGCGCCACGAATGCGCGTCGCCAACACCGGCGCATCCGTCGAAAGACGAGCCTGTCGGAAGCTGCTGCCGGTATCCTGAAGCACGTTCAGGGCTTCGTGCAGATCACTCGTGCCGCCAAGTCGATAAAGCGCGAACGCGCGCCAATAACGAGCGTCAGCAGCGTAGGCCGAATTCGGAAACTTCTGCGTGATGTCGCCAAAAAGCTGCGCTGCCCGGCGATACTCGCCGCGGTTCAATGCTTCGCGCGCAAGACGGTAAATGGAATCGGCGGGATCTGCCTGCGCCCAGGCCTGAGGCGGTTCGCTACTGATGCCGCTGAACTGGCGCTCGAATAGTGACTGTCCCTGAACGCGTTCTATCTCCGCGGCGGCACGAGCCAGCGCCGCGCGCGCTTCAGCAGGCGCGAACGAAATCGCACTCGGCATCGGAGTGATTGGCTCTATAGCCATTGGGGCCATCGGGGCCATCTCGACGGAGGGCATCGGCGGCAGCTCCATGAGCATTGGCTCCATCGCCATCGGAGTCATCGGAGGGATGGCTGGCATTGGCGGCATCTCCACATCGAAATCGATGTGCGCCATTGCTTCGTCCATCGCACGCTGCATTTCTTCGGCGCGAGGCATTACATCGAAATCCAGGTCCATCTCGATTTCGGGATCGATCCTCATGTTCATTGGCGGGAGGAGATCCATGTCCAGCTGCATGTCCTTCAGCGCATCGAGCCGGTCCGCGAGATCGGACAGGTCCACTGACGGCCACTCGGGCGGAAGGGGGGGGACCGGAGCTCGCTTCGCCCGTGGTGCCGGCGTCGGCCGAGCAGCAGATGGCTTCGCCGCCGGTGAAGGAGCGGGAGCTGGTGTCGGCGCGGGCGTTGGGTTCTGCGCCTCGCTCGCGAGTGCGAAAGCGCCAAGTGCGACCGCGATAAAAGTTGCTCTGATCATCCTTCCCTCATTCTGAGGATTGAGTGGTTGCAACAGCGGAATTGAGACGCGAAATGACGTCTCCCTGCTCTACCGCCTGATGGATTAGATCGAGATCGCCTTTGCTTCGCTCGCCTCTGAGCCGCGCGATCTGTACGAGGACGAGCTCGAGGTCCTCGAGAAGAGAGTGGAGCTTCGGATCTTCCGCCGCCGCTGGCGAGTCAATCAGCAGGCGAGTTGTCACGAGGAGGTCAGCGGCTTTGCTGGCGAATGTCGCATCCGTTTTTGCATTCGCATCCCTGGCGGGAAGCGAGATGAGAAGTGCCGCCGCCTGGCCGAGGTAGCGAGAGGTCTGGTCGCGATACGCATCCGCTACAGCCGACGTGTCCTTAACGGCGGAAGACGAGCTCGACGACGCGATCGCGGATGGCGAGGTGGCATTTGCCGGAGCCGTTTTGCCGACCGGCAGATAGTGACCAATGCCGATGCCGACGACGAGTGCGGCGGCTGCGGCCAACCATGGAGCGCGCGATGTAAGTCCGCGCGGCGCGGAAATCGGGACCGGCGCGTTGAAGTGCGAGGCCTCGATCACGCTCCACATCTCATTGAGAGGCGGCTCGGGAGGCACGTTGAAAGTTCGAGTCAGATCGCGAATCACTTCGTCGAATTGATCGTCGTCCATCATCCTACTCCTTGAATGCAGCGAGCTGTTCTCTCAGCTGCGCTCTAGCCGCGGAGAGCCTGCTCTTGCATGTCCCTTCGGGGACGCCGAGCATGCTGGCGATTTCCGCGTGCGTATATCCTTCAATGTCGTGCAGAATCAGCGTCGTTCTGTAAGCTTCCGAAAGATTGTCCACTGCCCTCGCAATGCTTTCCTTGAGATCCGGCTCCGCCTCGGGGGCGGTCATCTCGATCGAATGCGCTTCGTCGAGCGCGACTTCCCGTGCAATTCGTACCTCACTCCGTCTCGCGTTTGAAACGACAGTAACCACGATTCGGTGCAACCAGGTCGAGAACGCCGCGTCACCGCGGAACTGAGCGAGTCTCGAGAACGCGCGGATGAAAGTGTCCTGAGTGAACTCACGAGCCTTTTCCGCATCGCCGCTCAGTCGATACGCGAGCGAGTACACCCGGGGCGCGTGCGTGTCGTACAGCGTACGCCCGGCCAACCGATCTCCCGCAATGACCCGGGCGATGAGCTGTCTTTCGTTCACGCGGTGATACTATTCGCCGTCGCGACCATGGTGGCTATAAAGTTCGACACGGGAAGGAAGAGAATCGTTCGGTCCGCTAACTACGGACTGCGGACCAACGGCATTGCGGACTGCGGACCAAGTGCACTGCGGATTGGGGGACTAACTGCGGATTGGGGGACTAACTGCGCACTGCGGCGTCTCGGCGCAGACTGTTGTCCGCAATCCGCAATTCGCAGCCGTTAGTTTCGCAGTCCGCAGTAGGTGTCCCAATCCGCAGTTAGTCAGCAGTCCGCAGTGCACTTGGTCCGCAGTCCGAAGCAGTGAGTCCGCAGTCCGCAGTCGGCCTTACCGGACTCCTCGTCGATCGACCAACCCCGGCTCGAGAGACATTCTGAGATCGTACGGCACTACCGGTACGGGAAAATCGGCACTCCGGTTCCAGCCGAGTGAGCGGGCGCGGACGCGGATCATGACCTCCTGCGCTTCCGCCGGATCACCGAACGGAGTCTTTCGCCACCGGTAAGTCTCGCGAAGGATTTGCGATGTAACTCGCAGACTCGCCATCGATGCGTGGGTGGTGAGGGTGACGAGCGCGCCTCCTCCTTCGCGCGCGGCGCGGGAGAGTCGCACTGTCTCCGTGCCCTCCGGTTCGATGCCGGCGATCACGACGAGCGCAAATCCTCCACAGCGGAGAAGCTCCTCCGCTCCACGCAATCCGTGCTTGCGATTGCGCGGGCGGACGAGGATCGGTCCTTCTTCCCAGAACGGACCAGCGACAGTGCCGAGCCCATCGATCCAAACTGCTCTTTCGCCCTGAGCGACGGTGGTGTTGCAGGCAGCGCGAAGGACAGCTGTTGCTCCACCCTGCGGCATCCAGACGGTGAGCCGTCCGCGCGGGAGACCATGTCCGGGGAGAATCGCATCGAGCGCATCGATGCCCGTGGCCACCGGCTCCGCAGTCCGGTGAGTAACCGGTGTCGCATCGGGAAATCGATGCTCGATGAGGGCGCGAATGGCTGCATTCCGGTCGGACATAGCTCTGCTAGAATAGCCCGAATATATCCCGAAGGCAAGAATGGGACCTCAGCCGATGATTAGCGCCAATCAACGAGCTGATGCGACCAGCGGCGGAGATGATTGTCATCTCCGCCGCGAGTACACACTGAGAACCAAAGCCGTTCAGCGATCCGTTACTAAGCGATAAGCTGCTAACCAATCACTTCTTGGTCCGGGCAGGTAAAATAGGGACTGCCTTCTATGGGAAAGACGAAAGTGCAGACCTCCCTGTCGAACGCTT
>DASWCI010000301.1:0-7392 GCA_036390195.1 Gemmatimonadaceae bacterium | reverse complement strand
GGTGCCACTCTTCGTAACGGCGTTGATGAGCAAGCCACCGAAATTCCCCTGACGGATGTCGAAAGGAGAGAGCAGTACCTGATACTCTTTGACAGCGTCGAGGGGGATGGATTTTGCATTCGCCTGGCTGCCTGGCTGTCCGGTCGTTCCAAGACCGAACAGATCTCCCGCAGCAGCGCCATCGATCTGAATCGCATTCTGGCGGACGTTGACACCGCCGCCGGAGAGGAATCCAGTAACGGTCGATACCTGTGGAACGAGTGAAACGAAGTCAGCAAAGTTTCTGTTGAGCGTTGGCAGGCGGCGGAGGGCCGAGTCCGAGACCGTCGTGCCCGTTCCAGTCTTGGTGGGGTTGATGACAGCGCTGGTGGCACCCGAGACAGTCACTGTTTCCAGGACGGTACTCCTTTGAATCAAGGAGAAGTTCTCCTTGGTGGCCTGGCCGAGGGTGACGCGGATGTTCTCGTGAGTAGCCGGCTCGAAGCCAATGCGGCGAACCGTCACCGAATAGTTTACGTCGGGCTCTACCCCCTGGATGCTGTACTGCCCGGTGCTGCGAGTTATGCCGCCGGCACTGAAGCCGGTCTTGGCGTTTTTAAGTTGTACCTGGGCGCCCTCGATGGGGGCTCCGCTCTGGTCGGTCACCGTGCCGCTTACCGCTCCGGTCGTCACGCCCTGGGCTATGAGACGAGCCGAAGCTCCAGTCACCAGTGCCAAGGCCGTAGCGACAGCAAAAAACAGACGCGTCTTGAGCATGTAGTCTCTGAAATAAGGTGGGAGGGAAGCCAAAAGGTAGCGTTCGGAAGTTGGGTACTGCAAGAGAATTTTGTCACCGCTCGGCAACGATGGTGACGCTCGCCGAATCCTAGCTGTCGTTGGCCGCGCGGCGGGTCTTGGTGATGAGAAAAATCGGAATTCCGAGCAGAATTACTCCGAGAACCGCGAGGGTGGGAACGCGGCTGGTTGGATCGACGATAGCATTTCCTAACAGCAGAATCGTCGCGATGATAAAAATCGCGGGAACTACGGGATAACCCGGAACGCGAAAGGGCGGATCGTAATCCGGACGTCGGCGAAGGATGAAGACCGCGGCCACCGCCAAAGCGTAGAATGGGACGATCGCGGTGACGAAGGTGTCGGCGAGCTGCTCGAAGGTTCCGGCTAAGACGAAAATCACGCCCAAGGTTGCGCTCAGCCAGATGGCAACCCCGGGAGTCTGAAATCTCCGATCGACCCTCGCAATCGGCTTGAAGAGGAGGCCATCAGCTGCAGTCGCGAAAAGCACTCGTGATCCCGTCATAACCGACCCATTAAGAGTGCCGAAGGTCGAGATCATCACTGCTACCGAGACGAATGCAACTCCTACTCCGCCCACAAACTTGTCGGCGACATCCGCCGCGACCAGCTTCGAGTGGCGGATCTCTTCAACGGGCAGCACGGCCAGATATGCGACGTTCGCGAGCAGATAGAGGCCGATGATTATCAGCGTGCCGTAGATGAGCACGCGCGGCAGATTCTTTTCCGGATCCTTCACTTCTCCACCAACGAAGCTGACGTCGGCCCAACCATCATAAACCCACAGTACCGAGACCAGAGCCAGGCCGAAGCGCGCGAAGGAAAAACTCCCCGCCGGAACTGCCGGAGTAAAATGGCCGCCCGTTCGCGGGAGACCGATCGCAAGAGCGAAGATGATGATCAGAATCAGCGCACCCGTTTTTGCGAGCGTGGTGATGTTCTGAACGAGCGAGCCCCATCGGATGCCGACGTAGTTGAACGTCGCCGTCAGAACGATCGCGGTCGCCGCCACGTAGTGAACGTAGCTGCTGTAAGGCAAAACCCGCGGGTCGTGACCCAGCACGCGCAGCAGGTACTCCGAAAAAGTCGTGGAGATGGCGCCGAGTGCTGCCGCGCGAATGATGACGAGCTCGGACCAGCCAAAGAGAAAAGCCGGCAAACGTCCCCACGACTCGCGAATGAAGACGTAAACCCCGCCGGTGCGCGGGAAAGCTCCCGCAACTTCAGCCAGCGTTAGGGCACCGCAGAGAACGAAGAGGCCGCCGGAAAGCCAGATCGCGAGCAGGGCGAGAGGGCCCGGAAGTTTGTCAGCAATCCCGGCCGGCGAGCGAAAGATTCCCGAGCCGATCGTCGAGCCGACGAGTACTGCGACAGCGCTCCACAACCCGAGACGGCGCGGCAAAGACGACGCGCGCGCGAAGGTCGAGTCAGTCCCGGCGCTCGACGCGGAATTCTGCGCACGAACAGGTTCAGCCATTCGCATACGCTAGTGCAAAGCAGCTCCGGCCGCGAGTAACTTTAGCAACGCGCCAAAAGTTTTTGCTGCGTTGTCTCATTGAGTCCGGCGGCCAAAACCTGTCGCGCGTCGTCGCACATCTCACCTCTAGCAAATGAATCAGCCGTTGGCTGAGACAATTTTCTGGATCGCCGCGATGGCATGCGCGATTGCCGAAATCGCGATCTTGCGGTCCACTTTTGCGGCACGCCGCGCCAAGAGATCAGAGCTCGTTCCAGCCGCGTCGCCCGGTGGCGAGCTCGCCTGGGCAATTATTCCCGCGTTGGCGCTCTCCGCGGTCCTCGTGGCGACATGGCAGAAAGTCGAGGCCCGCGAGAGCCACATGCAGATGACAGATCACTCGCGGATGCAACACTCGATGCCGATGCCTGCCCCACGGCGCTCCGCCCCGGCCCCTTGAGATGTTGACGGTCAGGCGAGTGGGCTATCTCGCGCTCCTGGTTGGATTCGCGCAAGTCGTGTTCGGTGCGATCGTGCGCATCACTGGCTCGGGATTGGGATGCGGCGATCACTGGCCGGATTGTTTTGGGTCGTTCACACCAGCTCACAATGCTCCGAGCCTTCTCGTGGAGATTTCGCACCGGTATGGCGCCGCTGCGCTTTCAATCGCGATCGTCGCGCTGCTCGTTGTCGCGTGGCGCAAGAGGGGTGAGCGAGGTGTGAACGGACGCTGTGGCGTCTTTCGTCCTGCTCTTCTCGCCGTTCTGCTCGTGATAGTTGCCGCGCTCTTTGGCGCCGTTACGGTCAAGATGGAGCTCCGCCCGGCCGTCGTCGTCACGCATCTCGCGATCGCAATGTCGCTGCTGGCCGTGCTTGTCGTTACTGTCGTTCGCGCCGGAGGTTTTGGCGCTGCGTCGGTGCCAGCGCGCTCTGACCGCACGCGCCGGTCCGCCACGGCCGCGGCAGTACTGACGTTTCTCGCGTTGGTGTTCGGGGCGCTGACGGCGAACACCGCTGGCGCAGCAGTCGCATGTCAGGGATTTCCGTGGTGCCGCGTCGTCGCAGCGGGAGGCACACCTCTTTTCATTCAGGTGACACATCGAATAATCGCGTTCCTGCTACTCGGGCACCTGATCGGGATTGCCATCGGCGTTGGCCGACGCGCCGAGGCACGACCAATCCTCCTCGCGGCGTGGACGGCGCTCGGAATCGTGGTTCTGCAGGTCGTCGTTGCAGCAGCGATGGTGGAGATGCATTTGCCAACCGCGCTTCGCTCGGTTCACCAGGCAGTAGGAACTGGGCTCTGGATTGCGGTGGTGACGCTCGCTACGCTTGCCAGCGGATCGATCGGAATGACTGACATCGAGAGAATCGTCTACGAGTCGCCATCGCGAGGCGAGTTCGCCACTCCCGAGGGCGTGAGTACGTAAATGGACGTTACTGTGCAGGAGCAGACGCGAACCTCATTGCTGCGCGACATGGTAATGTTGACCAAGCCGCGCATCATCTCGCTGCTGCTCGTGACGACGATCGCGCCGATGTTCGTCGCGGGAAACCCCGGATGGCTGCTCGTTCTAGTCGTCTTGCTCGGCGGCTATCTGATGGCGGGGGGAGCCAACGCCGTCAACATGTATCTCGACCGCGACATCGACACGCAGATGGCGCGGACGCGACTGCGCCCGATCCCGAGCGGACGCATGGGGCCCAAATCGGTTCTCGCGTTCGGGGTAGCGCTGGCTACGGCGGCGACCTTTCTGTTGGCGCGATTCACCAACGTTCTCACCGCGCTGCTCGCGCTCGGCGGATTCTACTTCTACATCTTCGTCTACACGGGCTGGCTCAAGCGAACGACGCCGCAAAACATCGTCATTGGCGGAGCGGCCGGCGCATTTCCGCCGCTCGTCGGATGGGCATCGATGACCGGGACGATCGATCTCACCGCGGTCTATCTTTTTCTCATCGTCTTCTACTGGACACCACCGCACTTCTGGGCGCTCGCGCTCCTCAAGCAGAGAGACTACGGCCGTGCTGGAATTCCGATGGCGCCCCTCGTGTGGGGCGAGCGCGAGACGATGAGGCAGATGCTCTGGTACAACGTGATTCTTATCGCGCTCACGTTGATGCCCTTCGCCTTCGGCGCGTTCGGACTTATTTACTTCGTCTCAGCGATCGTACTTGGCGGGATTCTGCTCGTCGGAGTCGTGCGAGTGAGCCGCAGCTCTGAATGGACGAAACCGGCCTGGTGGGTCTACAAATTCTCGCTGCTCTACCTCGCACTTCTCTTTCTCGCAATGGTGATCGATCGCAAGGTGCTCGGAGCGTGACGACACCGCCGCCGTTCGCGGTCTCGGCCCAGCGTCCAACCCCACGCGCTCGGCAGGCAGTCTCTTCGCCACGGCCGCTCGGACGACTCCTTCCGAGAATACGCCCGTATCTGGGCCGATTGATTCTGGCGTTCGTTTGCTTGCTCGCGAGCGCGAGCATCGGCCTCGCATTTCCACAGATCGTGCGGCATCTCCTCGACGCCGCGTTCATTTCGGCAAACGCGAAGCTGCTCAACAGAATCGTCCTGGGGCTGCTCATTCTTTTCGCGATTCAAGCGGTGCTGAACTTCGTTCAGGTCTATCTGCTGACATCCACCTCCGAGCTCGTAATCGCAAAGCTGCGAGAGGATCTGTTCGCGCACCTGGTGCGGCTATCGCCAGGATTTTTCACGGAACGAAGAACTGGTGAGCTCACCAGTCGCCTCTCCGCCGATACGACGGTTTTACAGACTGTCCTGAGCTACAATCTCTCGGAGTTTGCCCGCCAAACGTTGTTCCTGATCGGCGGCATCATCCTGCTGACGATCACCGACGCGAGCCTTACTGCAACGACGCTGGCCGTGGTGCCGCTCGTCGTCGGTGCGGCGTTCGTCTTTGGTCGTGCGCTGCGGCGCGCGAGCACCGGCGTCCAGGACAGGATTGCCGAGGCAACGGGCACGGCCGACGAAGCATTCTCGCAGATCCGGACGGTGCAAAGCTACACGGCTGAGGCGGAGGAAGTCCGCAGATACGGCTCGCACCTGCGTGAGGTTATCGAAGCCGCTCTTCGACGGGCGCGAATTCGCGGGACGTTTTTCGGGATTCTCACATTCTGCGGATTCGGCGGCGTCGTCGCGGTACTCTGGCAAGGCGGGCGTCAGGTCCTCGCTGGAAGCCTCACCGCGGGTGCTTTGGTCTCCTTTCTTCTCTACGCGCTCTACGTAGCAGGAGCCGTAGGATCGCTCGCATCCCTTTTCGGCGCATATCAAGAGGCTGTCGGGGCCGCTCGACGAGTCTTCGACATGCTCGAGGCGGAGTCGTCAGTAAAGGATCCCGTAAAGCCGGTCAAGCTTCCGCGTCCACTCCGCGGCGAAATCGTAATGGACGACGTCGTGTTCCACTACAATCCGGCGCTGCCCGAAGTGCTGCAGGGTCTATCTCTTAGAATCGGTGCCGGTGAGGTTGTGGCGCTTGTTGGTCCGAGCGGCGCAGGCAAGACAACGATCGCATCGCTCCTGCCGCGGTTCTGGGATGTCACTTCGGGTCGAATCACCTTCGACGGAATCGACATCCGCGATCTCTCGCTGGCGGAGCTGCGTGCTGCCATTGGGATAGTGCCGCAGGAGCCGACGCTATTCAGCGGTACAATTCGGGAGAATATCGCTTACGCCGGGATCGGAGCTGATGGATCACGGCCGAGCGAAGATTCAGTCCTCGCCGCAGCGAAGGCGGCCCATGCAATGGAATTCATCGAGCGCCTCCCCGATGGATTCAACACGAGAGTCGGCGAGCGTGGCGTGAAATTGTCAGGCGGTCAGCGTCAGCGCATCGCGATCGCCAGAGTGTTCCTCAAGAATCCGGCGCTGGTGATTCTCGACGAGGCGACATCGAGTCTGGACAGCGAGAGTGAGAGGCTGGTGGAGCAGGCGATGGAAGATCTGCTGCGCGCGCGATCCACCCTAATCATCGCGCACCGACTGAGTACGGTGCTACGCGCTGACAGGGTCGTCGTAATCGATCGCGGCCTGATCGTCGAGGAGGGTCGGCACGCGGAGCTCCTCGCGTCGGAGGGAGTGTATTCCCGTCTTTATCGCGGGCAGTTCAGGCCGGGGGACGCGCTGGTAGGCTAGGAAACTGAGGCCGCCAACTAACGCGAAGGCGGCGGAATAGTGGTCGGAGTACTCGACGATGTCGGAGTGCTCGACGCGGTCGGCAGGATCGGAACGGCGGGTGTGCCCGACGCCGCAGGACGCACGCTCTCTGGCGCCGGTGCGACAACTGTCGGCGTTGCCGGTTGGGCGTGACGGATTCGGAAGGCAACGCTTGCCTGCTGCCCTGCCGCGACAGTCACGCTGTCGTCCGCATATCCCAAACTCGGATGCCAGACGCGAATCCGGTATCGTCCCGCTGGAATGCCATCGATACTGAAGGTCCCGTTCGCCGCTGTTTGCGCGTAGTACGGATGATCGAGCACCACGATCCAGGCGTGCGTCCACGGATGCTGCTCACACACCACCTCGATTTCCGCGGGCTCCTTGAAGCGATCTACTGGCACCACCTCTCCATCATCGTTGAATGGTGCCACCGCTTCGATCTGTCCTGTTCCAACGTTGATGAAGCGGTTGGTGTGAAGCGTTCTGTCATCGTTGCCGACATTGAGGGTGCTATTGGTCGACATGACCAGCACGAACGGATCGAGGGTGCAGCTGTCGTTCGTGAGATCGAGACGTCGCTCGAGCGGAAACGCTTTGCCGCTGCGAATGTCGGTCAGCCAAACGATCGCTCCCGCAACGCGAGTTCCGGAAAGTGTGACGCTCTTCTCCACGATCGAGTTGCCACAGACATTCTGATCGACTGAAGCGCGAATCACTTGAGGAGCCGGCCGAGCTCCTTCGAAGTCGACGGTCCCGGTAATCGTGCCGCCCGCGCTCACCGCGACGATTTTGTATGGCTGGGTCGCGGGCGCGATCACCGCGGGTCGCGGTGCGACGCCGTCGTCAGAAGAACGCGCGCCATTTCGTGGATGTGCAGACGCAGTATCGTCGCGCGCGCAAGCGAGCGCGACGACGCTGATTATTGAAAAGCCGAAAAACCGGCGGAGCATTTATGTCGAGCCGA
>DASWCI010000300.1:0-5098 GCA_036390195.1 Gemmatimonadaceae bacterium | reverse complement strand
CGCTGGAGAATCTGGCGCACGGTGAGGTCCTCGAAGCGCCCTTCGCCTTCCTGAATTAGCTGGATCAACGCGTGTGCGAGCGCAGTCCTCGTCCGTCGCGTCCGCGCGTCCACGCCTGCGGATTTGCGAACATTAGTGCGCCGTTTGTTCGGCATTGCTAGCGAGGAGGTGAGAGTGAGCTAATAATTGTCGTCGCCATGACAAACGACAACACTTTCGCGATCGAAGCCTCGTCGCCGCCATCGCCACGCGTCATCGGCGCGGTCTGGGTGCTTTACTTCGCGACCGGGGGCCTCGGCGTGCTTCTCACAAGGGGGATCATAGTATCGACTGATGCCGCGTCGACGGCGAACAACATCCTCGCACACGCGAGCTTGTACCGGGCGGGATTCGCTGTCGATCTCGTCGCGAACTTGATCTACATCGCTCTGACCGCACTGTTGTTTGGATTATTCAGGCGTGTGAATCCGACCCTCGCGTTACTAGCCGCGTTCTTTAGTCTTGTCGGTTGCACAGTGCAGATCATGGGCGAGCTTCTGCGCCTCGCTCCCTCTGTCGTCCTGGCGAATCCTCAATTGGCCAGCGCGTTCGGCGCGCAGCAGGTGCAGGCATCAGCGCTGCTCAGTGTCATTCTGTACCGGAGCGTCTTTCAAATCTCCTTCGTGCTTTTTGCTTGCTTCGAGCTCGTTACCGGTTTTCTCATTCTGCAGTCGACGTTTCTGCCGAGGTGGCTTGGCTGGTGGTGGATGGGTGCTGGCATAACATGGCTGACTTTCTTGTGGCAACCATTGGCGACGTCGATATGGCCCCTGCTTATCGTGGGCGGCGTGGCGGAACTCGGCTTGCCGGTGTGGCTGCTGGTGAAAGGTGTGGATACTTCGAAGTGGCGAGCGCTGCAGGACATGTAGCCTGCGTCAGTGAATGTGGAACCGCATTGTGTAGATCGCGATGCCGAAAAGCGCCTGAACCACGCCGATGATCAACAGCGTGATATCCTTGCGACCTTTCCAGAATCGCCAGCCCAGGCCCGCGATGATGGACCCAGTCACGAGGAGAATCAGGAAGAAGCCGAAGATGTGATCCCGGTAATAGATGTAGGTGCCGATTGCTCGCGCCGCGAAGAAATGCCCGAGGAAGCCAACCACGATCAGTAGTACGCCGAGCCAAGCCAGGCGGCGGTCATATGCGCGTGCGACCAGCGACTGATCCAAATCTCCCATTAGTTCTCCGGCTTCTTTAGCGGCGGGGTCTCACCTCTTTCAGGGTGGTGCTTGTCTTTAAAGCGCTGTGCTTCGCCGATGCGCTCCACTTCGAGCGCGAGGGCATCAATCGAGCGCTGGAGGTAATCGATGCGTTGATCGCCGAGCTTCGGCGTCGAATCCCTGCCCGATGACGGCAGCGGGGATGCTTGGAACAGCTGGTCACCCGATTGTGTCGTGGCCCAGTTGGTTACCGTGTTCCACACCAGATAAGCGCCGAGGCCGAGGAACAGGAGGAACACATGCGCCATGGCGTGCACCATCTCATCCATTGCCAGGGCGAATCCCATACCGGCAAGGTTGATCATGGCGAAGAGCACCGCCGCCGCTCGCCACAGCTTGGCCCGTCGAGTCATGACCAACTCCTTATCACTGGAGAACCGTACGCGCCGGACGAGTCAAAAGTTACCTGTTCTCCTCATCGCGACTCGCCCCAGTAGTCAGTCGAAAATAGAGTCTACCAGAGGCCGGGCACCAGTCGATACCGAACACGTTTCACGTAATCAGAATAACCGGGCAACTGACGTCGTAGAAACCGTTCCTCCAATACAATCCGCAACATCAATAGCGCGAGAGGAATGATCGCGCATAGCGCGGCAAGGTACGAACCAAGCCAGAGACTCAGACCCAGCGTCACCATTGGGCTTCCGGCATACATCGGATGACGTACCACGCTGTACGGCCCCGTATGGACCACGATGTGCTTTCGCTCGTCTTGCACTCGTAGGACCGTGACTGCAAATGCATTTGCTCGAAGTGCCAACGCGATGACGACCCAGCCGGCAGTAAACAATGCGAGGCCGAAAATGGCGAGCGGCAACGGGACGTGCCGAGACACGTGCCAGTGGAAAGTGTCGAACGCCGCAATCGCGGGTACCCCGACGAACGCCGTCACCATGAAACTGAACAAAATCAGTTTGTCTGCCCGTGGTTGAGCAGGATGCAGCGGCAACCTGGCGCGCTCTCGTAAAAGAGTCGGATTGACCCGGAACACCGTGATAGCCGTCGCGACCCTGATCAGGAATAGCACCGCAATCAGCATCCACGCGCGCGGCCACACCAGCGTTCCCGCGAATGCAAACAGTACTATGGCAACTAATACGGTGTCGGCGAAAACTCGGGCGACTACGGCGAGCACGGCTTACAATAGTTGTCCGCGGGGCGATGAAGAAGTTGCGCGCACTCCAGGAGGGCTACGGTCGATAAGCGAGAATTGCAGCCAACGCTGGATCTCGTTTCTGCTTGGATCGCCTGGCCCAGCTCCGAATCTCAGCCTGGGGGCCGGTAGTGCGACGCGAGCAACCGGTCGACTAGCGCCCGAGCTGCGCCCTCGCAGCCCGGGCTTTGGCAGCGAACAACTTCGCGTCGTCGGCTGAGAAGCTCTCCATGAGTGGTCCTTTGCCGATCTCGACATCGCGAAAAACTTCATCGCCATTCGCGCGCAGGAGTAACAGTCGTCCGTCTGCGTAGCGCGCCCCGGCGAGATCGCGCAGATGATACGCGATGCCGTGGTCAAGTAGGGGCGTCAACGCGCCGAGGGCCATGCGCGCGAAGATCCTGTTGGCGGTGCCCTTGATGGTGTCGGTGGCCTCGTGCGAACTGATGTGCGCGAGACCGCGATCTGTCATCTGCGCAACGATCGTAGTGTCCATGAGAAGGAGCTGGGCCTGGCCGTCCCTGCTTACGATAGCGAAGCGGGCGTGATCGGGCCGCTCGCGATCGACGATATGCGCGACCGAGTCCGGCACGTGAACGGTGACGTGTATGGTGGTCGAGTCCTGACCACGGGCGACGCCGGGGCCAAGCGCGACGACGAGCACCAGACTGGAGGTGACCAAACGACTGAACTTCATTCGTTACTCACGAGAAGGCCTACCGGACATACGCCACTGAACGAGATTAGTTTCGCTGACGGACCGCGGAAGCGAGCGCAGCGCGTAGCTGCGTTTAGCCCCAGGTATCAAATGGCCAGCGCTTGTAGGCGAGGAAGTCGGTCTTGTCAGCTGGTTCTATTGTCACTGGGCGCTCGCGCGGATCGGACGAGCGCAGCACTGTGACTGCACGTCCATCCACGATTCTGCTCGTGATACTCACGCGCTTGTTCTATTGGTCGACCGATTCGCGGTTCGGAGACTTCGGCAGCGCCGCGTATCGACGCGGTGAGGAATGAGTGACCACGAAAAAGCCCGCCTTGAGGCTTCGCCTAAGGCTTGTGGCGTCGCGATCGCGAATAGGTTTTCTCCGCCAGGACCAGCACTGCGTTGGCCGCATCCGTTTTCCCCTCGTCCCGTAACGTCTCGATGACGTTGAGTAGCGCGGCTTCGTTCATCACATATCGCTCTGGCGCGATACGCGCTTCCTCAGTCAGTCGCAAGAAGACTGCTCGAGCCGAGTCGGCACCGTAGGCGCGCGCGGCTTCCAGAACTTGACCCGGGATCCCGCGCGGATAGCGATAGGGCTCATTCGCAAGATAGTGCGCGATCCGCCGGAAAGGAAAATCCTGATTGCTGTCTTCCGCGAGCTGCACGATGATCGTTCGCGTCGGTCGGTGGACGTAGATCCGTTGTCCCCGCGAGCCATCGGCAAAGAAGTCCCGCTCCGCCGCCCAATTATGCATTGGGATCCACCAATACAGGTTGTGTTGCATGCGATACCATGTGACTACCTCCGGCTCTGTCCGTGAGGTGTCGAGCTGTGTCGAGCGCCGCACCCAATCTCGTGGAATGATCTGGGTGCCGTCCCAAGCCCCTTCATTCAGAAACAGACGTGCGAAACGCGCATAGTCCCGGGCGGTGGCGTTAAATCCTGACGACACGTTTTCTACGCCATCACGATGGTCGAGGCTATACGTCGCGTCGTGCTCTGTGCCGATCCGGCGCCAGATCGATTGCTCGAGCTGCGCGGCTATCGTCTTGCCGGTGGCGCGCGAAAGAACGAGGCCCACGAGCTCCGCATCGCTATCCTTGTACGCCCACCGCGTACCAGGCGGTTCCTCTCGGCGCATCCGCAACAGCGAGCGCGTCCTGTCAGTGGTGTAGTAGAAGTGAGCGTCGCTTGACAGCAGGTCATGGAGCAGTTCGCCGTTTGTGCGCGTGTAGGCCAGTCCGGAGCCCATCGCCAGGAGCTGGCGGAGAGTGATACCCGTAAAGGCAGGGTTGCGGCTGAACTCCGGCAGGTAAGAGGTCATCGTGTCGTCGAGGCTCCTGATCGCCCCCTGCGCGAGCGCAACGCCGACCAACGCAGACGTGAACGATTTCGCGACGGAGAAAGAGCTCCACAGCGTGGTGTCGGTAACGCCGCCGTTATACCGCTCATATAGCACTGTGTCGTTGCGGATGATGAGGAAAGCGCGGATCCGATGATTCGCGACGTACTGATCGAACCGGCGCATCTGTCCATCCACGTCTCGCACCATCACCGTGTCGAGATCAGTCCGGGGCGTTGGCGCAACGAAAAAACGGAACGGCGAGTCGGCGTGACGCACGACACGCTCATCGAAGATCAGGTGCTGGACGTTGGGGAGCGGATCGCGCCAGCGTACGATGCGCCAGGTCGTGCATCCCTGGATCGATAGGACCGCGAGGAGAAAGACCAGCACCCATCGCGTTCCCTTCGCAACACCGTGCCTCCGCGACGCCGCTGACTTCGTCACCGCTTTGGGGGGCGCGGCGCTCTGGCCGCCGATGATCGTGTCGCCGGTCAGCAACTCGAGACCCAGGCGCGCCAAGCTTGTGAAATCTGCGATCGCGCTCGGCACACGCCGCCGGCGATGCAGCAGGCCTTGATACGCGTAGTAGAAGAGATCTGCTATTTCCGGCCGGCCCGTCAGCTCTCGGAGC
>DASWCI010000299.1:0-2852 GCA_036390195.1 Gemmatimonadaceae bacterium | reverse complement strand
CGATCTCATCGAGCTCCCGGTTAGGGCCTAACTGTGAGACAACCGGCGCCCTGAAAGCGTTGAACGAGCCAGGATCGTGCGAGCTGTGGTTCTCGCATTTATCCGATCGGCCGCAACCTGTCGCGGATCCATTCCGCCAATCCCGCCTCGGTGACACGACCATCAGCGACGCGGTTCATGGTCGAAACGACATCCGGCTCGGCGGCTTCCAGGTCCTGCCCGTTCAAACCAAGGAACACATAGGCAGCCATGAATGCCGCACGCTTGTTCCCGTCGACGAATCCGTGATTCTTCGCCAGACCGAATGCATACGCCGCCGCCAACGTCGCAAGGTCGGGTTGTCTGGCATAGGCGAATTTGTGCCGCGGTCGCGCCAGCGCCGATTCCAGTAGACCTTCGTCGCGGATGCCGAGCGATCCACCGTGCTCTCGCAGCTGAGCGTCGTGAATAGCGTCGAGCATCTGGCGTGTGAGCCATCGTGGCCCGGCCTTGCGGCGGGGCACGCGTCAGCGCGAGAGCTGCCGGAGCGCGTTCCGAAACTTCTTCGCACCGCGCGCGTACGCGGTCATAGCATCGGCGAAGTCAGGGTCGAAAGGCGTGATCAACAACCCGGAGCTGGTCTCGACTACGTTGACGTCGTCGCCCGCTTCCAGATGAAATCGATCGAGCATGCTCTTGGGCAGAACCGTCGCTACGGAGCCACCAATCTTTTTCAGCGTCTGTCGTCGAACCACACTTACTCTCTTCGAGGAGGAGGTTCAATCAATATAGCTACTATAGTTATACCTGTCAACATCGAAGGGTCGTGAGAATGGGAGAGCGTACGTTATCTACCCTCCGATTTTCAATCATTGGATTGACGCTTTCTCAGAAATGACTTACCGTGGGGACCGTTGCGTGAAAGTCTGCGCCTCCGAGGTCTGGCGACGCGTCGAGTAGACGCTGCGCGTGATCAGCGCGAGTAGCGGGAGTGCGCCTGTTGCCTCCTTGCACTTCGAGCGTCCTACTTGTACAATAAACCTGTACAAGTAGGATGTCGGTTAGGGAGGCATTAAATGGGTAATACGTCATACAGCCATCTCAGACAGAATCTCGCCGATGTTTGGGATAGAGTCGAAAACACTCAGGAGGCGTTGATCGTGGAGCGTCGAGGTCATCAGGCGATGGCAATCCTGCCGGCCGAAGAGCTGGAAGGTCTGCGTGAAACGGCCCACCTGCTTCGATCGCCGAGGAACGCCGCCAGACTTCTTACTGCTCTTCAGCGCGCGCTGCGCGGACAAACGAAATCGATTTTCCTCGAGGATTTGCGGGCGAAGTTGGACGTTCCTGAAAAGAAATAGGCGGGTGGCTTCCGCATGACCTCAATAGGTCATCGGAGCAATCCGCCGCGTAAAGCGCGATCTCTGGTGATCGAACCCGAGTGCCTCGAGGACGTTCGTTGGTGGGTTGATACCAACAGGAAGACGGCGCTACGGGTTTTTGATCTGATCGAGGCAGTGATGCGAGATCCTTTCTCTGGAATCGGAAAACCGGAGCACCTCAAGCAGCTGGGCCCGAACATCTGGTCTCGGCGCATCACAGGTGAAGACCGACTCGTCTATCTCGTGAGCGACGACCGTGTGAACTTCCTGCAGGCACGGTTTCATTATTGAAGCGATTGGCAATTGGGGACGCCGGCCGGCACCAGCGGTGTCACATAGACGTAACAAGTCTGCGTCTATCCACCATCCTAGGCGTCAAAATGCTGACGCCGCTCCGCGTGTTCCGTGCGACCGTCCACTGTGCCGAGTGGACAAACCAATTGCCGAGAGAGTAGCATATGGCCATGGCCATCTCCGTCCCGCTCTATACCGTCGACGATCTGGAGCATTTCCCGGACGACGGCAATCGATACGAGCTGTTGGACGGAGTGCTGCTGGTGACGCCGCAAGCCGGTGCGCCACACCAGATCGTCGCCAGCCGAATTCAATGGGAGCTCGCCGCCTCGTTGCAAAAACCTGGACTCGCGCATGTCGTCGGCCCGGGCGCGGTCGTGCGGCGACCGAGGACACAGTTACAGCCGGACATCCTCGTGTATCCCGCACGCTTCAGTCCCAAAACCGATTGGCGCAAGATCACCGAGCACTGGCTCGCGGTCGAAGTTCTCAGCCGGTCATCGCGGATTTATGATCGCGAGTTCAAGCGCGACGCTTATTTTGCGCTTGGACTCCAGCAGGTGTGGCTTGTCGACTTGCGCGCCCAGTCCGTCGAGGTGTGCACCGGTAAGGGCAAGAGTCGCGTCATGCGCGATAGCATCCGATGGAAGATCGCGGGCGCTGAGGTCATCATCGATCTGCACGAGGTGTTCACCGGGCTCTAGCCGCTCGCCGAACTATTGTTCGGAGACGATGCAAATGGCAATTGTCCTCTGCCGCCGAAAATGGTCAGGCGAGGAGTCGCGGGCTATCTTTTTACCCCTTCCTTCCAGCGTAGAGCTCGCCTGAATCAGAAACCGGTGGGAGATCTGGCCGAGCGGCTTCAACGAGCACTCGGCGACGGCTTCTTTTCGACGGACGGAAAGACGATCTACTTCACACTCGGCAGGCACGAAGCCGATATCTGGGTGATGGATCTTAGAAAGAAATCGATCGCCGGACGGCCAACGCTAAGTCGCCACCGAGCAACCATCGCTATTGCTGTGCGATGCACTCCGAGATCAACTACGAGAGTCGGAAGATCAACTACGAGAGTCGGATGAGAATCGCTATCCCGACTGCGACAAGCCCCAGCAGAAATAGTCCGGCATAAACGGGCGCGAGAAACCGAATCCATTTCCCATAGGGGATTTTCGCCGCCGCCAGAATCGCCATCAG
>DASWCI010000298.1:0-8010 GCA_036390195.1 Gemmatimonadaceae bacterium | reverse complement strand
AGCGCTGTGACGTTGTGGTCATCGGGCCAGCCCAATCCGGTGTGCAGGTCGGAGAGTCAGTCGGGCACTGGGTCGCAAAAGGCGGTGCCGCGCTGGCGGGGGAGCTCAGTGGACTCGCAATAGAGCGAGCTGTACAAATGGCAATTGCCGGCGAAGTCGATGGAATCGTCACCGCTCCGATCGACAAGGCCGCATTGCACGCCGGCGGTTATGACTATCCAGGACATACCGAAATGCTGGCGCACCTCACTCGCTCGCACGTCGCCATGATGCTGACGTCTGAGAAGCTGCGCGTCGTGTTGGCCACGACCCACATTCCTCTCCGCGAGGTTAGTCAGAAGCTTAGTTCGGGGTCGATCACGGAGACAGCGCGCATCACACGCGATGGACTGCGGGAATGGTTTGATATTCCGGAGCCCCGCATCGCATTGTGCGCGCTCAACCCGCACGCGGGCGACAGCGGAAGATTTGGCAACGAGGACTCAGACATTCTCGCGCCCGCCGCGCGTGCCGCAGGTATCGACGGACCTTTCCCCGCTGACACGGTTTTCGTGCGCGCGATGCGCGGTGAGTTCGATGCCGTGATCGCGCCTTACCACGACGTTGGTATGACTGCTATCAAGGTTGCGTCGTTTGGGAGCGCGGTAAACATCACACTGGGACTCCCGTTTCCGCGGACCTCACCGGATCACGGAACCGCGCTCGACATTGCCGGCCAGAATCGCGCCGATCCGTCAAGCATGATCGCGGCTACGCTTCTGTGTGCGTCGATTGTGGCTCGCGGTCAGTCGCGCGGCGGTCGCCGAGCGAATGCAGATCGACTGAAAGAGTCTCGATCCTCCGGCCGGTCATCTCGCGCACGGTAAAGATCGCGCCGCCGGCGATGACGCGATCGCCAACAACTGGCAACCTCCCAAGCACACCGAAGACGTAGCCGCCGATGGTGGTGTAATCCACATCCGGCACCATCAGACCGAAGTGCTCATTCAGCTCGCCGATGTGGGTGCTCCCCGGCACGTGGGTCTCACCCGCGCGTGTGTGTAGCGGTGCTTCGGCATCCTCGGGCGTATCGTACTCGTCCAGGATCTCGCCGACGATCTCCTCGAGCAGATCTTCCATGGTGACGACGCCGGCGGTGCCGCCGTACTCATCCAGCACGACAGCCATGTGCTCCTTGAGTCTCTTGAAATCGGCGAGCACTTCCTCTACTTCGCGCGAGCCGGGAATCACGTGCACCGGCCGCATGACCGACGGTAGATCGAACGCTTCCGTATTGGCTCGCGGCGCCAAAAGCTTCAGTAGATCCTTGGCGAGAACGACGCCGATTATGTTGTCGATCGACTCGTCGTAGACCGGATAACGTGAGAGTCCCGTGTCCTGAACAACTCCGAGCACCTCAGACAGCGTCGCCTCGACCGGCAGCGCGACCAGTTCCGTGCGGGGCGTCATCACCTCGCGGGCGTTCTTCTCCGAGAACTCGAAAACCGCATCGATTAGATCGGCGTCGTGTGCCTGCATCTGTCCGCTCTCCTGAGATTGCTCTACGAGTAGGCGAATCTCCTCCGGCGAATGGACTGCTTCTTCGGATCCAGCCTTCTCCTGACCGAGCGCCCGCAAAATCACCTGCGACGATTTGTTGAGAAAGGAAGTGAACGGCGTGGTGACCCACGCGAAGAACAACAGTGGCGGCGCGAGCCAGCGAGCGAGTGCCTCCGGATGATTGAGGGCCGCAGCCTTCGGTGTCAGCTCGCCGAACACGACGTGGAGGTACGTAACGATGATCAGCGC
The DNA here is from genome assembly GCA_036390195.1 of Gemmatimonadaceae bacterium. Taxonomy (GTDB): domain Bacteria; phylum Gemmatimonadota; class Gemmatimonadetes; order Gemmatimonadales; family Gemmatimonadaceae; genus UBA4720. The sequence continues at coordinate 6,222 of DASWCI010000298.1, read as the reverse complement.
GATCGTCGCGCCGATCGTCAGCCGCATTGACAACTCGATGGCAAACGGCAGGTTGGTGAATAGTCCGGCAATCATATCGCCCACGGTCGACTCTGCGACCCAGCCGAGTCCAAGGCTGGCGAGCGTAACGCCAAGCTGGCTGGCCGAGAGAATGCGCGAGATATTTCCGGAGGCACGCAGCGCAACGCGGGCCAGGCGGTCGCCACTTCGGGTCATTGCCTCCAGACGCGTCCGTCTGGAGCGGACAAGAGCGAACTCGGCGCCTACGAAGAACGCGTTAAGGAGCACGAGCAGAATTATGGCCAGCAGCCGACCGAGCACAGATACAAGTTACCACAATTCCGGTCACCCACACCAGCACGACGGCGCGCACCAGCACGGAGTTGGCCATTCGCACGTGCGCGATGCACCCGTGTCGAGCCTGCGCATCGCGCTGGTGCTGACTGCCGCTCTGCTCGTCGTTGAAGTGGTCGGCGGCCTGCTGTCGAATTCGATCGCGCTACTCGCCGATGCAGGCCACATGCTCACCGATGTTGCAGCGCTTGGACTCGCGCTGTTCGTGGCATGGTTCAGCCAGCAGCCAGGAAATCCGCAAAAGACTTACGGCTATCTTCGCTGGGAAATTCTCGCCGCCTTCGTGAACGGCGGTACACTGCTCTTGATCTCGGCGTGGATTCTCTTGACTGCGATCATGCGACTCCGCGCGCCGGAGCCGGTGGGAAGCGGGTTGATGCTATCCGTTGCAGCGGCTGGACTCGTCGTCAACATCATCGCCGCCCGCGTCCTCGCTGTTGGCTCTTCTCACAACCTCAATGCACGCGGCGCGTATTTGCATGTACTCGGCGACCTTCTCGCCACAGTCGGAACGCTCGCTGCCGCGTTGGCGATTCGCTATACCGGCTGGCTCATGGCCGACCCGATCGCATCGATTCTCACGACTGCACTTATCATGACCGGCGCATGGCGGCTCGTGCGCGAGTCGGTCGATATTCTGCTCGAATCGACGCCCGGCCACATTCCATTGCCTGCAGTGCGCGGACAGCTCGAGGCAATCCCCGGCATTGAGTCGGTGCACGATCTGCACGTGTGGTCAGTGACGCCCGCGGTGGTCGCGATGAGCGCGCACTGCATCGTGCGGGAGCCCGGACAACACCAGCACGTACTCGAGCACATCCACGACGCGATGCGGCTGTTCGGCATTCAGCACGTGACCATCCAGCTCGAGCGAGACGAGATGCTCGACCGCGAGAGGCACTTGCACGCCTAGCTAACTTATAAGGCTATGGCAGAGCAGGAAATTCGCAACGTCGCGATCATCGCGCACGTCGATCACGGCAAGACGACTCTCGTCGACAAAATGCTCCGGCAGGCCGGCGCATTCCGGGAGAATCAGGTCGTGATGGAGCGCGTCATGGACTCGAATCCACTCGAGCGTGAGCGCGGCATCACGATTCTGGCGAAGAACACCTCGGTCCGCTGGAAGGGAACGAAGATCAACATCGTCGACACTCCCGGCCACTCAGATTTTGGCGGCGAGGTCGAGCGCATCCTGCGGATGGTCGATGGCGTTCTGCTCGTCGTCGATGCGTTCGATGGCCCGATGCCGCAGACTCGCTTCGTTCTTCGCAAGGCGCTCGCGCTCCAGCGTACGCCGATCGTCGTCATCAACAAGATCGACCGTCCCGGTGCTGATCCTCTTCGCGTGCACGACGAGGTTCTCGATCTCTTTATCGAGCTCGAGGCCGACGAAGCGCAGCTCGACGCCCCCGTCGTCTACGCCTCCGCGCGCGAAGGTGTGGCCACGCTGGATATGGATGTCGCTCCGATCGACCTGTCGCCTCTCTTCGACGCCATTGTGCGATACGTGCCAGCGCCGCCCAGCGATGATGCGAGCCCTTTTCAGATGCTGATATCGACGATCGACCATTCTCCTTACCTCGGTCGGCTGGGAATCGGTCGCATCGAGCGTGGCACGGTTCACGTCGGCGATCCGGTAATGCTTCTGCCGCTCGACGGAGCGCAGAAAGGGGAGCAGTCGCGCGTGACGAAGCTTTTTACCTACGAGGGACTCGATCGCATCGAAGTCAGTGAGGCATCGGCGGGAGAAATCGTTGCGCTCGCCGGTCTCGAAGGCGTGGAGATTGGACTCACGGTCACTGATACGGAGCATCCTGAGCGGTTGGCCGGGATTTCGGTCGAAGAGCCCACCATCTCCGTCGATTTTCTCGTCAACAATTCGCCGTTTGCCGGCAGGGACGGGAAGTTTGTCACCTCTCGACAGATCAGAGAAAGATTGTACCGCGAGCTGGAGCGGAACGTCGCGCTCAGAGTCGAGGACACGGAATCGACGGACACCTGGACTGTTTCGGGGCGGGGCGAGCTGCACCTGACGATTCTGATGGAGACGATGCGCCGCGAAGGTTACGAGTTTCAGGTATCGCGTCCGCGAGTGATCACACGGGTGGGTTCTGCTGGCGAAAGGCTCGAGCCATACGAGGAGCTCGCGATCGATGTCCCTGAGGAATTCCTCGGCGTCGTCATCGAAAAGCTCGGTCCTCGCCGCGCCGCAATGCTGGAGATGAAAAATCCGGGGCAGGGAATGGTACGGCTTCTTTACAAGATTCCCGCGCGCGGATTGTTCGGATATCGATCGGAGTTCCTGACCGATACCAGAGGCACAGGCATCATGCACCATCGATTCCTAGAGTACGGCCCGTGGGCAGGGCCGCTCGCTGGCAGAATGCGCGGCACATTAGTGTCGATGGAAGGTGGAGTTATTGTTGCGTTCGCGCTTGCAAATCTCGCCGAGCGCGCTACCCTTTTCGTGTCCCCCGGAGACGCGGTTTACGAGGGAATGCTGGTGGGTGAGAATTCGCGGCCGGGCGACATGGACGTGAATCCGACCAAGGAGAAGAAGCTCACCAACATGCGCTCGAAGGCGAGTGACGAGAACATCCAGCTCGAGCCTCCGAGGGAGTTGACGCTGGAAGGTGCGCTGGAGTATATCGAGGAAGACGAGCTGATCGAGGTCACTCCGCAAGCGATAAGACTGCGGAAGCGCTTCCTCAGCGCGAACGACCGGAAGAAGTTGTCACGCGAGGCGAAGCGCGAGCGCGCTTCGGTCTAACAACCAGGAGATTACGGTAATGTGCGCCATGCTGGAGGCCGCGGGGGGCTTCCTGAACGACGGTGAGGGGGAGGGGCAACCTGAAGCGTGGCTGGCAAAGCGGACACCGGATGATGATCCCGAGAACGACGCTCTCGAGGACGATCTGGAAGACGATGATGACGACGACGTCGAGGGCGAGTGGGATGAAGATGATGACGAGCTCGACGACGACCTGGATGACGACGACATCGACGAGGACGACGATGACGATCTGGACGACGACCTCGACGACGACCTCATAGACCTCGACGACGAGTTCGACACCGAAGACATTGAGAAGCCGCACCCGGGGCATCCACGCAAGTACGAGGACTGACTCTCGGACGACCCGTTGGTGATACTCCTGCGCCTGTGACCGCTCGGATTCGCCCCCTCGCGGCGGCGCTTGCTCTCAGCGCATTTGCGACCGCGTGCGCCTCCTATCGCGCACCACCGCGCGACCTGTCGCAGCTGAATCACATCGTCGTCATTTATCTCGAGAACCGCAGCTTCGACAACATGTACGGCGAGTTCCCCGGTGCGGATGGACTGCAGCAGGCAGCGAATGCGCCAAAGCAGGCGGACTCGAGCGGTAAGCCGTATGTCTATCTCCCTCAGCCGGCGGGGCCACCCTTTCCGATCGCTGACAAGCTGCCCAACGCGCCATTCAACATTGATCGGTATTTAGCGCCGAGCCAGCGAACCCGGGACCTGGTGCACCGTTTCTACCAGGAGCAGGCGCAGATCGACGGCGGAAAAATGGACAAATTCGCTGCCGTCAGCGACGCCAAGGGTTTCGTGATGGGCTATTACCATACGAGCGGAATATTGCTGTCCGCCGAAGCGAAGCGGTACACCCTTGCCGATCGATTCTTCCACGCTGCGTTCGGCGGATCGTTCCTGAATCACATTTTCATGATCAGCGCTGCGGCACCGACGTTTCCCAACGCGCCGGAGATTATGGTAACAAAGCTGGACGCGGCTGGAAATCTCGTCACGGACGGTGCTGTATCTCCCGACGGTTTCGTGGTGAACACCGCCTTCTCGGTGAACGGGCCGCGTCCAGCGTTCGCCGCCGCGGGCACGCTGGTTCCCAGTCAAACGATGCCGACGATTGGCGACCGACTGTCGGCCAGTGCGATCTCATGGGCCTGGTACGCCGGCGGATGGAACGATGCCGTGGGCGGACGACCTGACTCTTCGTTCCAGTACCATCACCAGCCGTTCGTGTACTTCGCCAATTACGCCGATGGGACTGCTGCGCGGGCGGCACATCTGAAGGATGAAACAGATTTCATCGCCGCAGCCCGCGCGGGTACGCTGCCCGCCGTTTCCTTCGTCAAACCACTCGGCACCAACAACGAGCATCCCGGCTACGCTGACATCGTTACGGGCGAGAAACACGTTGAGGAGCTGCTAAACGCGGTGCGCAGCGGCCCGAACTGGAAAGACGCGGTCGTGATAATCACTTACGACGAGAACGGCGGCTTCTGGGATCACGTCAGCCCGCCGGTCGTTGACCGCTGGGGTCCGGGCGCCCGCGTTCCGGCAATCATCATCTCCCCGTTCGCCCGGCGCGGATTCGTCGACCACACTACCTACGATACGATGTCGATCCTGGCTCTTATTGAGAAGCGATTCGGACTCAAACCGCTGGGCACGCGAGACGCGGCCGCGAATCCACTCGAGAATGCCTTCGACTTCAACCAGCCGCACTGACTGGAATTGGGATGGGCCGATATTGCCAGACGCGCTCGCTCATAAGGCTGCCGTCCCGATTTAACTGCCCTTGAGGACTCCGGTCATCAGGCCGTTCTCCGTCGTGCACGTGACAATTCCGCTCCGCATCTCGCAGCTCTGCGATGATTGGTTGTGTTTGGCGACGGCTATCCAATCCGCGAGCTGGCTGCCGAGGATGTTGAACGCGGTAAGCGTCACGGTGACATCCTTCGAGGGCGAGAATCCGTTGAGGGGCGAGTCCGCCGTCGCCGTTCCGGAGAAGTACTGGCCGTGGTTGTCGGCCGCGAATTGCTCCTCGTACAAAGCCGCGATGTGCAGATCGGCTTTCATCGCGGCCGCGTACGCTTTGTCCTTGCTACCGGCGTAGTAAGGTATTGCGATGGCAGCGAGAGTGCCGATCACCACGGCTACGATCAGAACCTCGATCAGAGTGAAGCCTTTTCGCATTCCCACCATTTGCTGCTCGACAGAATGAAGACGACGTTTTGGGACGGATTTTCGCGTCTTCAATTCTCAACATAACGCATGACGAGGTCGTGAAAACAATATTACGGACTCGTCACGATCGAATCCTCCGCCGATTGACCGTGCTCGGATGGCTGGCTAACTTGCAAAACTCTGCGTCACAGGCGTTTAGCTAGTGACAAAGGGGCCTGTAGCTCAGGTGGTTAGAGCGCACGCCTGATAAGCGTGAGGTCGGTAGTTCAACTCTACCCAGGCCCATAAATTCAACCAATGTCCCGCATTGGCTAGCGCTTAATGCGGGATTCTGTTGTCGCCGATGGTCCAGTTCAAGGTGCCGGCCGCCGTGGTGGTAGACTGCGTTACCGCTTAAAAAGCGCGGGCGTATTACCAACCTTGCTAAAGTTCCCAAGCGCCGTACCTTCGCGTAACCGGAATTGACGCCCCTTCGCCAACCCGACTCTCAATTGGTCGCGGTAAGCAGATCTTCCGGATCACTAACCGGGAGAAAAATGCGTTACTCATCAACCTGGATAATGACCGCGATGGTCGTCATCCTAGCATGTACGACCCCTGACTCGGACGTGACGCGACTCCTTGGCCCCACGAAGAGCGCTTTCACTGTTACACCCCCTTGGGGACCGGAGACACCTAATTTCAATCTCGAAGTCATCCTGCGCGGCGACCCAAGCGGCTTCGGTCTCGTGAAGTTCCGGCAGCCGAACGATGCGGACAGAATTGTGAATCTCGACGTTTGGGTCCGCGATCTCCAGCCGAATAGTCACTACCGACTTCAGCGTGCGACGGACACGAATGTAAACGATGATTGTACTGGCACGAACTGGCTCACCCTCGGCAGGGGTGCAGTAGCG